>CANRHG010000030.1 GCA_947630385.1 uncultured Eubacteriaceae bacterium | reverse complement strand
TAATGTCACCATCTTTTCATTTCCGCATTATTAAGTTAATTACTTCTAACAACTTTTATTACATTTTTATTTACACTAAGTATAGACGAAGTATAGACAAAAAGATAGTTTAGATAAATATTTATTTGTAAGAGAAAAGAAAATGGCGTGGCTTTCACCACGCCATGTAAGCTATAGATACAAATTAATCTTCTTTATTTTCAACAGCGGCTTGGGCTGCAGCTAATCTTGCGATCGGTACACGGAAAGGTGAGCAAGAAACGTAGTCGAGACCAACTTTATCGAAGAATTTGATTGAGTTTGGTTCTCCACCGTGTTCTCCACAAACACCCATCTTCATATCCGGACGCGTCTGATGACCGAGTTTTACGGCGTTTTCTACTAATTTTCCAACACCTTCCTGGTCGATGGACGCAAACGGATCGACCTGATAGAAACCTTTTTCTTTATATTCGTTGATGAATTTACCGGCATCGTCTCTGGAGTAACCAAACGTCATCTGAGTTAAGTCGTTCGTCCCAAATGAGAAGAATTCGGCTTCTTCAGCGATTTGATCCGCTAATACCGCGGCACGCGGAATTTCGATCATAGTACCAACTTCATAGTCGATATCGCTGTTCTTTTCTTCTTTAACTTTTTCGATGGTTTCAACGATGGTCTTCTTGACGTCTTTGATTTCTTCCTTCATGCCGACTAGCGGGATCATGATTTCAGGTACGATATCCGCACCTGTTTCTTCAGCAACTTCAATAGCAGCTTCCATGATAGCTCTAGTCTGCATAGCTGCAATTTCAGGATAAGTAACAGCTAAACGAACACCACGGTGACCAAGCATTGGGTTAAATTCTTTTAAGCTATCGATATTAGCTTTCATTTCTTCAACGCTCATATCCATGTCTTCAGCTAAAGCTTCGATGTCTTCTTCTTCGGTCGGTAAGAATTCGTGTAGCGGTGGGTCTAACAGACGGATCGTGATTGGTTTTTCACGCATCACTTCGTACATACCCTTGAAGTCTTCTTTCTGCATCGGAAGAAGATCGGCCAAATATTTTTCTCTGGTTTCTCTGTCCGGTGAAAGGATCATTCTACGAACAGCGGGGATACGGTCTTCATCGAAGAACATGTGTTCGGTACGGGTAAGTCCGATTCCTTCAGCACCAAAATCAAGGGCTTGTTTCGCGTCTCTTGGTGAGTCGGCGTTCGTACGGATATCCAGATTACGGATTTCGTCAGCCCATTCCATGATCGTCGCAAAGTTACCGGAAAGTTCCGGTGGAACGGTCTTAATGGATCCTTCGTAGACCTTACCGGTCGACCCATCGATTGAAATATAATCGCCTTCGGTGTAGGTTTTCCCACCGGCCGTAAGCTTTTTGTTGTCTTCGTCGACGACGATATCTTCAACACCAGCGACACAGCAGGTACCCATACCACGGGCGACGACGGCTGCGTGAGAGGTCATTCCACCACGGGAAGTCAAGATACCGTTGGAAGCGTGCATACCTTCGATATCTTCCGGAGAGGTTTCTTTACGGACTAAGATTACGTCTTCACCGTTTTCAGCAGCGGCAATCGCGTCTTCGGCGGTAAAGTAGATCTTACCGGTACCAGCTCCCGGAGAGGCTGCTAAACCTTCGGCGATGACTACGCCTTCTTCTAACGATTCTTCGTCAAAAGCGGGGTGTAGCAATTGGTCTAAAGCTTTGGCTTCAATTCTTGTGATCGCTTCTTCCTTAGAAATTTTGCCTTCGTTAACCATATCGACGGCAATCTGTAAAGCGGCCGGCGCCGTTCTCTTTCCGTTACGGGTCTGAAGCATATAGAGTTTACCATCATCGATCGTAAATTCCATATCCTGCATATCTCCGTAGTGGTCTTCTAAGATATGAGCGGTTTCTGCGAATTGTTTGTAAACTTCGGGCATATCCTGTTCAAGTCGGGCAATCGGTTCTGGTGTACGCACACCGGCAACAACGTCTTCACCCTGAGCATTGATCAGATATTCGCCGTAAAGTTTGTTTTCACCCGTTGCGGGGTTTCTCGTGAAGGCAACACCCGTACCGGAATTATCACCCATGTTACCAAATACCATGGACTGTACGTTAACGGCCGTACCGTAATCATGCGGAATTTCGTTTAAGTTACGGTATACGATAGCTCTCGGATTGTTCCAAGAACGGAAAACCGCTTCTACGGCTTTTAGAAGTTGATCTTTCGGTTCGGTTGGGAATTCTTCCCCTGTTTCTTCTTTGACGATTTCTTTGTAACGTCCTACAACTTCTTTTAAGTCATCGACCGTTAATTCGGTATCGTAATTGTATCCTTCGCGTTCTTTAATTTCGTCTAGGACAGCTTCAAATTTATTTTTATCGATCTCTTGGACAACATCGCCAAACATTTGGATAAAACGGCGGTATGAGTCCCAAGCAAATCTGGGATTTTCAGACTTTTTGCTCAGCGCTTCGACCGTAGTGTCGTTTAATCCTAAGTTTAAGATCGTATCCATCATACCGGGCATTGATACCCTAGCACCGGAACGGACCGAAACGAGAAGAGGATTTTCTTCATCACCGAATTTTTTGCCGGTAATGTCGTTTAACTTTTTCATACCTTCTTCGATCTGTTCGACCATTTCTTCCGTCAGCTCATTGTCTTTATTGATGTAATCCAAGCAAGCTTCCGTCGAGACCGTAAATCCCTGCGGAACCGGTAGACCGATATTGGTCATTTCAGCTAAGTTCGCGCCTTTACCACCTAATAAGTTACGCTGGTCGGCGTTTCCTTCGCTAAACATATAGACCCACTTTTTGTCCATTCAGACCTCCAAAAATGTTTCTAGATATTAAAAAAATTCGAAATCACTAGAATTATATCACTTTTTTGCTGGAAAAAATGATTTCGTTCTCTTATTTTCTAGAGTTTCTCGCTCGTCCATTTTCCGTTTTTTAAGACCATCTGATCGCGAAAACCTATATCAAGGAGTAGCCTTCGAACTTCATCGAATTTATAGGCGATCCCGTCACTAAAGTGGGTATCGCCGTTGACCGTAATTGGGATCTCCCGTTTTAGAGCTTCCCTTAAAATATCGGGGGATGGATAAAGAAGGTGATCCCCATACCGGTACATCCCCCCGGTATTTATTTCCATAATGGCTCCGGATTTTTTGACTGCATCCAACGCTTTTTTATACGCATTCTTATAGTAGGGTTTTGACTCGTCAAAGTAAGTCTTGTTGTTCTTTCGGATCAAATCGATGTGGCCTAGGATATCCGGTTTTACACTTAAAACCATTTTCGCTACAAATTCGTAATAATGTTTTACGTAATTTTCAGGACTGCCGTAAATTTGAAGGATCCCGTTTTTAAAGGACTCTTCGGTGTAGTCGATCACGGACATCTCTCCGTTTGAGAGGTAGCCCATCGTATGGATACTGGCTAGAAGATAATCGAGCCTATCTTTGACCTGAGGGTAAAGCCTTCCTAAGGACATTTTATGCGGATAATAATCCACTTCAAAACTTTTATAGATGTCGATACTTGGATATTTTTCTTTTAACCGGTCGATCTCGTCTAGATACTCGTCCATCTGCTCGGGACGGATCGTATAATCGTCGTCGTAGTCGCAGGGAAAATGCGTGGTAAAACCGATACTGTCGAGACCTGCCTCTTTGGCGGCAAGTACCATTTCTTCGAGCGTATTGTGCCCGTCGCAGTAGGTGCTGTGGATGTGGTAATTTGAGTGGATCATATTTTGGAGTAAAAAGAAAAACTGTATTTTGTCTATACGAACAAAATACAGCTTAAAAGTGTTATCTAAATTTAATTCTACGCCTCAGTAGAGTTAAAAATCGTTTTTACAGTTCTATAATTTCCAAATCATCAGGAATAATCAGATTTCTATTATAGGAACCTTCTTTTCGATATGATTCTTTTCTTCGTTCGAGATTTTTGTCTTCGGTATATTAGAGCAGCAGGTTTTTAATTTTAAATTTTTCAGCGAGTTCGCAAGCTTCTTTTACCGTAGAATCAACTACCCACTACCTAAAGGAAGTGGGTTTTCGCGCTTAAAATTTCTATGAAGAAGGTACTTCCGCCACCTCCGTATACCAATAAGTAGTTTTTGTTATCTTCAATTACAAAACAGGTATTATGACATTCTGTAGCAAGAGCGTTACCTGTCCCAAGTATCGTCAATTTTATAAAACTACCGTTAATTCTCTCTAAGAAATCTTTAATTTTTAACTCAAATATCAGAGAATCTTATTTAAAAAGGCCTGGGTTCTTTCTTTTTTCGGATTTAGAATGACTTCCTGTGGTCCACCTTCTTCACAAATGACGCCCTCGTCCATAAAAATGACGCGGTCGGCGACTTCCCTGGCAAAGCCGATCTCATGGGTCACGACGATCATCGTCATCCCCGTCTCGGCCAGTTCTTTCATCGTCTCCAGGACCTCGCCGACGAGTTCCGGGTCCAGAGCCGAGGTCGGTTCATCAAAGAGCATGATCTTCGGATCCATCGCGATCGCCCTCGCGATGGCAACTCTTTGTTGTTGTCCCCCGGAAAGCCTAATCGGGTACTCGTCTTTTTTATCGGCCAGCCCGACCCGTTCTAAAACCTGAATGGCCGTATTGTACGCGTCGTCCTTGTTTATCTTTTTTACGATCTGTGGTGCGATCATGACGTTTTCAAGGACCGTCAAATGCGGAAACAGGTTAAAGTTTTGAAAGACCATTCCGATGTCCAGATTAAGCCGGCTGATCTTATCCGAATCGATCTTACTTACCGTCCGGCCGTTGACGCGGTCTTCGGTCAGCTCGTTCTCGACGTAAATTTTGCCGGAGGTCAAGCGTTCGAGGCGGTTTAGACAACGTAGAAGCGTGCTTTTGCCCGAGCCGGAAGGGCCGATGATGCAGACCACTTCCCCTTTTTTGACGTCAAGATCGATTCCCTTTAAGACTTCCAAATTCCCGAACTGTTTTCTTAGTTCTTCGACCCGAACCATGCTTTTTTCGGAATCTTCTAATCCGTTTTGTACTTCTTTAAGCTTATCTTCGTTCATAAACTCCCAACCGTTTTTCTAGTTGATCGGTCCCAAGCTGTAAGAGCGTCGTCATAAACAGGTAAATAGCGGCCGCGTAGACGTAATACAACCAACTTCCGGACGAGTTCGCCAGGGTCCTGGTCGTACGAAGCAGATCGCTCAGGGCAATCGATGAGACAAGGGACGTATCCTTCAAAAGAATGATCAGCTCGTTACCTATCGGAGCCACCAGTCTTCTGTAAGTCTGTGGAATAATGATGCGCCGCATCGCCTGACCGTAAGTCATACCCAAAGCTTTTGCCGCTTCCATTTGCCCTTCCGGAATCGATTCGATCGCCGCACGGATGATCTCGGCCATGTAGGCCGTCGTATTTAACGTATAAGTGATGTAGGAAGTGACCATCGGATCCATATTGAGTGTCTGTCCTGTATAATCCAAATAGATAATCGGTACCGCGTAAAATACCATAAACAATTGCAAAAGTAGTGGGGTCCCTCTAAAGAACCAGATGTAAAACCACGAAATCCCCCTGATTATCCGGTTTTTAGAAAGTCTACCTAAAGCTACAAACATAGCTAGGATAAACCCTAAAACGACGGATACGGCGGTGATCTCGATGGTTATAACGGTACCATCAAAGATCGCCTGGATCTGTTGTTGAGTCAATTCTCTCTCCTAAGCATAAAATCATATAAAAAAAGAGCCGCATGCGACTCTTTCAAATCTGAATTTATTTTATCACTTTTTACAAATTTTATGCAATTTTATTTATAAAATCGCGATTTTATTCAATAACGTTTAATTCCGTGTCGATATCGGAGGTCATATCCTGACCAAACCATTTGTTGGAAATTTCAGCCAGGGTCCCGTTTTCACGTAAGGTATCTAACGCACCGTCGATTTTTTCGATCAGTTCGGTATTTTCCTTAGCGGCGGTAACGGCGATCGGTTCGTTTGTCAGGGGCTCCGAGGTCGTGATGACGTAGGTTTCCGGATGCTGTGCGACGTAATAATCGGCAACGCCCACATCGGTCATGATGTAATCGATCTGTTTTCCTTCAAGCGCCGCAAACGCGTCGAGCATGCCGTCGTATTGTTTTAAATCGATGGTCGTACCGGTATCTTCGGATAACTTTTGAGCCGCGATATCGGCGGAGGTCTCAAGCTGGACCCCTACGGTCTTTCCTTCGAGCTCTTCAAACGTATCCGCCCCGTTTGTGTTGTCGGCGTTGGTCACGATGACGATACCGTTTGAGATGTACGGTTCGGACTGCGCGTAATTTTCCTGACGTTCCGGCGTAACGGAGGTCGAAGAAATGATCACGTCGTATTGTCCGGCCGTAAGACCCGTGAAGATCCCATCCCAAGCGACGGTCTGGATATCGGCTTCCACGCCCAGTTCTTTTGCAAGAGCATTGATCAGGTCAATGTCAAAGCCTACGAGATTGTTTTCATCATCTCGAAATTCCATCGGTAAATAGGTATCATCGACGGCAACGGTTAGAACGCCGTCTTCAAGCGGATCGGTCGTTGCGGTAGATTCTTCGGTCGAGGAAGTGCTTCCACAAGCCGTTAGAATCAAAACGAAGCCAATCAGGATGATACCGATTGCACTTAGTTTTTTAAACATACTACTCCTTCAAATATAAAATCAGATAATTAATAGTTTAGCTTAAAATTTTCCCAAAAAAAAGATTCCCGTACCCAAAAGTACGGGAATCTTTAATAAACAAACTAAAAAATTAAGTATTGTTTAATAATTTTCAATCAGTGGTTCAAAATAACCCTGTGGATGTTTACACGCAGGACAAATTTCCGGTGCTTCTTCTTGATAGCAGGTATATCCGCAGTTTAGACAGATCCACCAAATTTTTACAGGTTTTTTAAAGAGCGTTCCTTCGTTCATTTCCTGGATGAGCTTTGTGAAACGTTCTTCGTGGTGTTTCTCAATCTGAGCGATCAGACGGAATTTTTCCGCGGCTTCCGTGCAACCTTCCTGTTCGGCGACTTTTGCGAATTTTTCGTAGTCGTCTTGTTCCATACGTTCGGCTAACATGGCAGCCTGAAGGTTGATCAGTGTATCGGTCTTACTGAGATTGACCGGGAAATAAGGTTCCGAAGATTCGACCATGACCGGAACGCCAGCTACTTCCTGGTCGTCTGCGATCAGCTCTAAGTAAACTTTGAAATGTTCGCTTTCGTTAGAAGCGGTTACGCCAAAAATATTAGCAATTTGGATGAACTTCGCTTTTCTAGCGTATTTTCCATAGCGGTTGTAACGTTCTGCTGCCTGGGCTTCGCCGGCGACGCAGTTCATTAAATTATTGAGAGTTTTTGTCCCTGTTAATTTTCCCATAAGGTTCATTCCTCCAAAATTATCTGCTATTAATAGTTATTTCTAATATCAATCTTAAACCAACTGAAAAAAAATCGAAAGTCTTTTTTTAAGACTTTCGAAATTTTTTATACGACAACTATCAAAATTTTGGAGGAACCGTCGTGAGCATTAACTATTTGCTCCCGGCCTTTTTATGGCAGTCGTTTTTTAAGGCACAACTCTCACAGCCGCACCCACAACCGGTCTTTGACTGCTTTCTTTTTTTATACTCGTTATAGATGATAAAGCTAAACAGCGCGACCAATACCAGGAGTATTAAAAACGTAGATAGATTCACTGGAGTTCCGCTCCCGCCTTCATGGGTTTATACTGCTTGGCCGGTCTAAAGGCCAGGTAAGCGGCAATTGCGAGCACGGCTACCGCGATGACGGTCCCAAGGATGCTGCCGTCTCCGTAGATCCAGGCTCCAAACTGATAGATCACGAGTGAGACGCAATAAGCAAAAACGCACTGGTAAGCCACGGCAAAAAGCGTCCACTTCGTACTGTTCATCTCTCTTTTGATGGCACCGATAGCCGCAAAGCACGGCGCGCAGAGCAGGTTAAAGGTCAAAAACGAGAAGGCGGCAGCCGGTGTAAAAACAGCCTGCATGTTCTGCCAAACTTGCCATCCGTTTTCGGCCACGTCCGACATCCCACCGAAGAGGACCCCAAAGGTACCGACGACGTTTTCTTTGGCGATCAGTCCGGTCAGGGTAGCCACCGCTCCCTGCCAGGTCCCCCAACCGAGAGGGATAAAGATAAAACTAATGGCAGAGCCGAGTACGGCCAACATACTTTGTTGCATATCGACCATTCCAAAGCGGCCGTCTTCAAATCCAAAGTTCGATAAGAACCAGACGAGGGTGGTCGCAAGCAGGATAATGGTCCCGGCTTTCTTTATAAAGGAATACCCTCTCTCCCACATGCTTGAAAGTAGGTTTTTAAGCGGTGGGAGGTGATAAGGCGGTAGTTCCATCACAAACGGAGCCGGCTCACCCGAGAACATCGAGGTCTTCTTTAAGATGATCCCGGACAAGACGATCGAGAAAGCGCCGATCAGATAGGCCGAAGGCGCGACCCACCAGGCACCTCCAAAGAGGGCCCCGGCGATTAAGGCGATGATCGGAAGTTTCGCCCCGCACGGGATAAAAGTCGTCGTTATGATCGTCATCCTACGGTCGCGCTCGTTTTCGATCGTTCTTGAGGCCATGATCCCCGGAACCCCGCATCCGGTTCCGATGAGCATCGGAATAAAGGATTTTCCGGAGAGTCCAAATTTACGGAAGATCCGGTCCATGACAAAGGCCACACGGGCCATGTAACCGCACCCTTCTAAGAAAGCCAGTAAGAAGAACAGGACAAACATCTGTGGGACAAACCCAAGTACGGCTCCTACCCCACCGATGATCCCATCTAGGATTAGACCCTGAAGCCACTCGGCACAGTCGACCGATTCTAAGAAGTTCTGTACGATCACGGGAATTCCCGGAACAAAGGTACCGAACTGAGACGGTTCCGGTTCCGGAACGTCCTGCGCCTGTAAATACGTCGCATAATCGACGGGGATCACTTCTTCGAGCTCTCCTTCGTCGGAGTAGACGTCAAGCTGCGCGGTCGCGCTCTTGAGCTGATCGGGCGTAAGGTTTTCTGAAGCCTGCATTTCTTCGAAGGCTTCGATCTCCTGGCTGGCCAGATCATACTCTCCCAGAGCCTCTTCGTAGTGTTCCCGTCCGGCCCCGAACAGGAAAAAGCCGTCGCCGAATACGCCGTCGTTTACAAAATCCGTCGTCCAGGTTCCGACCGTCGTAACGGAGATAAAGTAGACGACAAACATAACGAGCGCGAAGATCGGAAGGGCCAGGTAACGGTTCGTAACCACACGGTCGATTTTATCGGAAAGGCTGAGCTTTTTGGTCTTGTCTTTCTTATGTACTTTATTTATTGAAGAGGTGATCGCGTTATAGCGCTCATCGGTAACGATACTTTCGGAATCGTCGTCGACCCGGTCCTCGTAAGCCTCTATGAGCTCATCGATTTTTGAACTTGTTTCGGGCGTTAATTTAATTTTTTCTAAGACCTTCTCGTCGCGCTCAAAAAGCTTTATCGCGTACCAGCGTTTTTTGTCCGCCGGGACCGTTGCCGGAAGGAGCGCTTCAATTTTACTTAACGTCTCTTCCAACTCGGGCGAAAAGCTCACGGGCTTTCCGGCTTTTTTTCCGGCGTACGCGGTCGCGGTCTTTTGCAGCTCGTCAAGACCTATGTTTTTTAAAGCCGAGATCTCGACGACCGGCATGTCGTAAAGCCTGCTTAGCTCGTCTATGTTAATGACGTCGTTTTGCTTTTGTAGGATATCGCTCATGTTAAGAGCGGCTACGATCGGGATCCCGAGCTCTTTTAACTGGGTCGTTAAGTAGAGGTTTCGCTCGAGGTTGGTCCCGTCGATGATGTTGATGATGACGTCAGGTTTTTCTTCGATTAAAAAATCCCGGGCAATTACTTCTTCTAAGGTATAAGGAGAAAGGGAGTAAATTCCGGGCAAGTCGATTATTTTTACATCTTTATTATGTTTTAGCCGACCTTCTTTTTTCTCAACGGTAACCCCCGGCCAGTTTCCTACGAACTGGTTGGAGCCCGTTAAATTGTTAAATAAGGTCGTCTTCCCACAGTTGGGGTTTCCCGCTAATGCTATTTTTATTTCCAAGTTTAGTCTTCCGTTTCTTCTACTTCTATTAAACTCGCGTCGTCTTTACGGATCGAGAGTTCGTATCCACGGACCGTGATTTCGATCGGATCTCCGAGTGGGGCGAGTTTACGCAGGTAAACCGGCGTTCCACGGGTGAGTCCCATGTCCATGATCCGGCGCTTCAACGCGCCGGTCGCGTGGATCTTTTTGACGTTTACGGTCGATCCAATTTTTGCGTCTTTTAACGTGTTCAAATCATTTCCTATACGTAGATCTTGCTGGCCATCTGTCTACTGATGGCGATACGGCTGTCTTTGATGTTTACGATGACATCCCCGTCGTTGGATGAGATCAGATTTATTTTTTCACCCGTCGAAAAACCGAGGGAATGAAGGTGGTTGCGGATTTTATCACGTCCCCCAACCCGGACGATTTTATATTCCTTGCTTGAATCGGCTACAGATAATGGCATTTATTGACCTCCTAAAAATTAAATATAACTAAAAATGTTTTACTTGCTTAACTTTTTAATTAAAGTTTAATACCACTAACTTTTTTTGTCAATTGTAATTAGCTATATTTTCACACTTTTTGGAGAAATTTTAGCAAAATTTAAAGAGTGTTTCTTATAAAAATTTTAACGGGCTTAAAATTGGGTATAAAAAAACTCCCCTAAGGGAGTTTTTATACCGTTGTTGGGATCAGAGAATCCCCACGCTCGTTTACGATCTTATATCCGATCTTTCCTATTCGATTTTCCAGGCAGTTTCTGCACTCGGCCGCCTCGTCTCCGGTACAGATCTTGTTGTCGTACAAAAGGTACTTGTCCCGGACTTCGCCCGGGGAAAGATTTGGCATTAAGACGTTCGCGCCGGCTTTGATCCCCATCTCCCGACCTAGCGGGTGAATCGTTCCGAGCGCGGTCGTCGCGGGGATGAGCGCCTCCGGAAGCAGGAGCCGTAGGAGTGCGACGAAAAAAAGCGTATCTTCAAGCGTTCCGGGTTCTTTGTTGCGAAACGGCGTATCACTTTGAGGGATAAAGGGTCCGATCCCGATCATATGGGGACGAAAACTTTGGATAAAATACAGGTCCTTTGCCAGTGTCGAAGCCTCCTGATACGGTGAGCCCACGATAAAACCGGTCCCCACCTGATAACCGGTAGCTTTTAAGTCTTCTAAGGCCTTAAGCCTGCTGTCAAGACCTAACTCAGGTGGATGAAGCTTTCTATAATGCGCTTTGTCGGCCGTCTCGTGCCTTAGAAGATAGCGGTCGGCGCCGGCATCAAACCAGGCCTCATACGTCTTTTTGTCCCGCTCCCCCAGTGAGAGGGTCACCGCGCAGTCGGGAAATTCTTTTTTGATCGACCGGATTATGTCACTGATTTTATCCGTATCATAATAAAAGTCTTCCCCGCTTTGTAGGACAAAGGTTTTATAGCCTAAGTTGTGACCGAGCCGACAGCAGTTTAAAATCTCGTTTTTACTTAAGCGGTAACGCTCGATATTTTCATTGGAACGTCTTATCCCACAGTAAAGACAGTCGTTTTTGCAGTAGTTTGAAAACTCAATTAGACCCCTTAAAAAGATTTTATCGCCGTAAGTTTTTCTTCGGACCCTATCGGCCTCCCTATATAGGACCTCTCGGTCGATTTTTTCTTTATTTCGAATTAAGGCTTCCCATTCGTCAAGACTTAAAGCGTGGCTTTTTTGCAGCCGGTCAAGAAGCGGCTCCATTAAATCTCTCCGAGCTTTTTCTTGATCTTATCGTAGGTCTCTTCGGAAATAATGTGCTCAATACAACAGGCGTCCCTTTCGGCGATGACCGGGTCGACCCCCAAAAAGTCCTTGATAAAACGCGTCAGGGTAGTATGCTTGTCGTAGATCTGTTCACCCTTTTTTATTCCTTCTTCGGTGAGATAGATCTGGCGGTAACGCTCGTGTTCGACGTACCCGAGTTTTTTAAGTCTTGAGACCGCGTCGGTCGCGCTGGCTTTGCTGACGTTCATGGCTTCGGCCAGGTCCGTGATCCGTACGCCCCGTTCATCTTTTAGATGATCGAGATATATGCGTTCAATGTAATCTTCAATCGATTCCGTTAATTTGTTTTGTTCTACCATTTTATAAATTCCGATACAATAATATAGTTGATCAAAAACAAGATCTGTGTGATCTCGATGGTCATTCCGAACTGATCGCCTGAGATTCCACCCAGTTTTTTGTTAAAATAGAAAATCTCGAGTATTACAAATAAAAGGACGATGCCATAAGCGATCAAAAAGTTAAAGTCCCTTAATAAAACGAGAGCTAAGACGATCAAAGCGCCGTAGCTTATCGCTATCCACGGTTTATCGACGTTACAAAAATGATTACCCAAACCGTGGTTACTTTCAACAGGTTTTCCAAAAGCTCCGAGTTCGATGGCGCTGTACTTTCCAATGACCGGGAAAAGTATAAAAGCCACCAGAACTTTATGATCGAATAAATAATAAAAGCAAATGAGTTGAGACAGGACCACGAGGATCAAAGCGATGGCTCCGAATGAGCCTAGTCTTGAGTCCTTCATGATCTGTAGCATTCTTTCTTTATCCGCTCCCGAAAATATAGCGTCGAACGTGTCGGCTACGCCGTCAAGGTGGAGCGAGCCCGTAATGTAAATATAAAAAATAAGAGTTAGTATTGCGGATAGCGGCTTAAAAGAAATAAAATTTAAGATATAAGCGACGATATAATTTAGGATTCCTACTAATAGACCGTCTAGCGGCAAAAACAACATCGCTTTAAAAAATTCATCATCCGTCACGGGTTGTCTTACTCTTATGGGGATTCTAGTAAAAAAAGAAACACTAATTAAGAACAATCTCATTTGAATTATTATACCAAACGAAAAATTTAAAAAATGAACGCAAACAAAAACTTTACGGAATCCATCCGTTCAAGAATCAAGGATTCCAAAAATAACCGAATCTACGCCAACAATAAAATTTATTACAATTTTTATAATAACGATTTACTTTATCTTTGTGGTTACGAAAATCAGGACCTTAAAACGGTCGTTGAAAAAAAAGTACAAAACTTAAGAAAAAATGAGAGTAAAATAAGAAATCTTTTTGAAAATAACCGAAAATTTCTGACAAAAAAAGCAGGCAGAGGCTATAATAGGGTTTTTTATCTAAAAGAGAACTGTTATAACTATTTGATTGAAAATCTAACGGGCACCGACACCTTCTTTATCGGTCTTTCCCCACTGGAAGGGCTTAAAAAGAAAAGCGTGGACCATTATTTTTTACTGACGGACCTCGTAAAAGCGGAAGACCCAAAGGACTGGGAGAAAAATGTAAAAGAGTTTTTTAAACTAAACCAGGGTAAAATTGCCGGCTTCGTGTTAACGCCGGTTTTGATCAAAGAAGGCGGCTTTTTAAGTGAAGCGCGGTGTCAGGAGTTTATAAAGATCTGTAAGCAACACAAAATCCCGGTCGTCTGGGATGAAAGCGAAAGTTATTTTTACCGAAGCGGTCCCTTTTTCTTCCTTAATAAATACCGTATAAAGCCGGATATCATCGTAATAAATTCGTCAATTACGCTTAACCGGCCGTTTCACCTTATGATCACAAACCGAAAATACTCAAAAGTATTCTCACCGGAAGAAATTGAGCACAATGAAAAAATTACGCTTGCGATCTTAATGGCGAGTCTTGAAGATCTTATCCTCAGTACAAATCTTATAGATCATATTAAAAATATCGGTCACCGTCTGGACCGTAAGCTTTCGGCGCTGAAAGCCAACACAAAAAGCAGTTTTGATTTTTACGTCGAGGGACTCATAACCATAATTACGGTTCCAAACCCGGCGATCTTAAATAAATTAGAGTCCTATCTTCGAGGCCACGATATTTTAGTTTATGAAAAAAACTGCGTCTTACTTCTTCCACAATTAACGATCACAAACCAAAGCGTAGATCTATTCGTCCAGATCTTAAACGACTTTTTCAAAGAAGGCGTTAGAATAAGCAAATAGGGTAGGTTAAGGATTCCAGAAAAGGAATCCTCATTCCTCCCGTTGCACCGTACGTACGGGTCTCGTATACG
>CANRHG010000029.1 GCA_947630385.1 uncultured Eubacteriaceae bacterium | reverse complement strand
AGAGCAATGGTCAAGAATCCGGTCGATTAGTACCGCTCAGCTGAATGCATCGCTGCACGTACACCTGCGGCCTATCAAACTGATGGTCTTTCAGTGACCTGTAGAGATCTCATCTTGGGGTGGGTTTCGCGCTTAGATGCCTTCAGCGCTTCTCCCTTACGCACGTAGCTACCCAGCTCTGCCCCTGGCGGGACAACTGGTCCACCAGCGGTGCGCCCGCTCCGGTCCTCTCGTACTGGAAGCAGCGCCCCTCAAATCTCTTGCGCCCGCGACGGATAGGGACCGAACTGTCTCACGACGTTCTGAACCCAGCTCGCGTGCCTCTTTAATGGGCGAACAGCCCAACCCTTGGGACCTTCTTCAGCCCCAGGATGAGACGAGCCGACATCGAGGTGCCAAACCTCCCCGTCGATGTGGACTCTTGGGGGAGATAAGCCTGTTATCCCCGAGGTAGCTTTTATCCGTTGAGCGATGGCCCTTCCGCCCGGAACCACCGGATCACTAAGCCCGACTTTCGTCCCTGCCCGAGATGTCTCTCTCGCAGTCAGCCGCCCTTTTGCCTTTGCACTCTATAAGATGGTTTCCAACCATCCCGAGGGCAGCCTTGGGCGCCTCCGATACCTTTTTGGAGGCGACCGCCCCAGTCAAACTGCCCGTCTGGCGCTGTGCGCGCGCCGGGTCACGGCGCCGCGTTAGGGCCCAGGCGCAGTGGGGGTGGTATCCCACAGTTGGCTCCGCCGGAACCGCGGTTCCGACTTCAATGCCTCCCACCTATTCTGTGCGCGCTGCGTCTGGACCCAACACCAGATTGCAGTAAAGCTCTACGGGGTCTTTCCGTCCTGTCGCGGGTCACCCGCATCTTCACGGGTAGTACAATTTCACCGGGTGTGTCGTCGAGACAGCGCTCAAATCGTTACGCCTTTCGTGCGGGTCAGAACTTACCTGACAAGGAATTTCGCTACCTTAGGACCGTTATAGTTACGGCCGCCGTTTACTGGGGCTTAGGTCCGCGCCGTCAAGCGCTCGCCGTAACCTTCCAGCACCGGGCAGGCGTCAGCCCCTATACCTCATCTTGCGATTTCGCAGAGACCTGTGTTTTTGCTAAACAGTCGCTTGAGCCTGGCTTCTGCGGCCACTTGGGCACTCCTTCTCCCGAAGTTACGGAGTCATTTTGCCGAGTTCCTTGACAACACCTCTCCCGTTCGTCTTAGGATTCTCTCCTCGCCTGCCTGTGTCGGTTTGCGGTACGGGTGGAGTTGGGGCGCTAGCGGCTTTTCTCGGCAGCCAAAGGTCGGGCTTCCCTACTTCTCTTTCGTTCCCCGTCACGGCCCGGAGCACCTACCGGACGTGCTTTCGCCCGCGCTCCTCACCGCTTGGCCCGGCTCTTCCGTCCGCCGGGTCCCGCCTTGCTTCTGCGTCACCGCTTCACTTTCTCCCGTCTCCAGTGCAGGAATCTCAACCTGCTGTCCATCGCCTACGCCTTTCGGCCTCGGCTTAGGCCCCGACTGACCCTGAGCGGACAAGCCTTGCTCAGGAAACCTTGGGCTTTCGACGGAGGGGTCTCTCACCCCTCTTTTCGCTACTCATGCCAACATTCTCTCTTCTGAAATACTCAGATCGCTCCCCTACCATCCTTTCCGGCGCTTCGGTAGGACCTTTAGCCCCGTTTATCTTCGGCGCGTGCGTACTCGGCCAGTGAGCTGTTACGCACTCCTTGGATGCATGGCTGCTTCTAAGCCAACATCCTGGCTGTCTGTGCGCGCACACCTCCTTTACCACTTAAGACCCTTTGGGGACCTTAGCGGCCGGTCTGGGCTCTTTCCCTCTCGACGACGCAACTTATCTCCCGCCGTCTGACTGCCTGTGAGCCTGCTAAAGGCATTCGCGGTTTGGTTGGGTCCGGTATCTATCACGACCCTCGCCCGTCCAGTGCCTTACCTCCTTTAGAGTCCACAAACGCTAGCCCTAAAGCTATTTCGGGGAGAACCAGCTATCTCCGTGTTCGATTGGAATTTCACCGCTACCCACAGCTCATCCGAGCCTTTTTCAACAGACACCGGTTCGGCCCTCCACGCGGCTTTACCCGCGCTTCAGCCTGGCCATGGGTAGGTCACACGGTTTCGGGTCCGCGGCAAAAAACTAGACGCGCTTTCACGCTCGCTCTCACTACGGCTCCTATCCTCAGGATATTAACCTCGCTTCTCGCCGCGACTCGTTGGCCCGTTCTACAAAAAGCACACCGTCAGCCCTGTGCCCACAACGTGGGTAGAAGCCTCCGGCTGCCTGTGGGCGCGCGGTTTCAGGTTCTCTTTCACTCCCCTCCCGGGGTTCTTTTCACCTTTCCCTCACGGTACTCTTCGCTATCGGTCACCGGGTAGTCTTTAGCCTTGGGAGGCGGTCCTCCCTTCTTCCGCCGGGACTTCCCGTATCCCGGCGTACTTGTGTCAAAGCGTATTCTTCGCCTACGCGCCGCTCGCGCTCTGTGGGCGGCCCTTCCAGGCCGTTCGGCTCTCTCTCGCTTTGGGCTTCTCCCTGTTCGCTCGCCGCTACTGGGGGAATCGAGTTTTCTTTCTTTTCTTCCGGTTACTGAGATGTTTCAGTTCGCCGGATTCCCCCGCGCGCGCTATGTCTTCACGCGCGCGTGGCAGGTCTTGCCTGCCGGGTTTCCCCATTCGGATTCCCGCGGATCATTGGCTACTCGCGCCTCCCCGCGGCGTTTCGCCGCCTGTCGCGTCCTTCGTCGGCTCCCGGTGCCGGGGCATCCGCCCCGCGCCCTTTTTTTCTTGACCATAAGTAACTTTTGGTATTGTACTCTATTGCTCTCTCAAAGACCTATTCATCTCTTAATGAGACCTAAAAGGTCCCAGAAAACATAACGGTAAAACCTGACTCCCCTTCCCTAGAAAGGAGGTGATCCAGCCGCACCTTCCGGTACGGCTACCTTGTTACGACTTCACCCCAATTATGGGCCCCGCCTTCGGCCGCTTTCACGGACTTCGGGTGTTGCCCACTCTCGTGGTGTGACGGGCGGTGTGTACAAGACCCGGGAACGCATTCACCGCGACGTGCTGATTCGCGATTACTAGCAACTCCGGCTTCATGCAGGCGGGTTTCAGCCTGCAATCCGAACTGGGATCTGCTTTTTGGGATTGGCTCCGGATCGCTCCCTCGCTCCCCTTTGTGCAGACCATTGTAGCACGTGTGTCGCCCAGGCCGTAAGGGGCATGATGATTTGACGTCGTCCCCGCCTTCCTCCGCATTGACTGCGGCGGTCTGCCCGGAGTGCCCAGCCTCACCTGCTGGCAACCGGCCACAAGGGTTGCGCTCGTTGCGGGACTTGACCCAACATCTCACGACACGAGCTGACGACAACCATGCACCACCTGTGGGCGCGCCCGTAGGCGCCGCCGTCTCCGGCGGCTCCGCGCCCATGTCAAGGCCTGGTAAGGTTCTTCGCGTTGCTTCGAATTAAACCACATGCTCCGCTGCTTGTGCGGGTCCCCGTCAATTCCTTTGAGTTTCAGCCTTGCGGCCGTACTCCCCAGGCGGAATGCTCATCACGTTGGCTTCGCTCCCGAAACCCTCCGGGAGCTGGCATTCATCGTTTACGGCGTGGACTACCAGGGTATCTAATCCTGTTCGCTCCCCACGCTTTCGCGCCTCAGCGTCAGTGTCCGTCCGGCAGGCCGCCTTCGCCTCCGGTATTCCTCCTGATCTCTGCGCATTTCACCGCTACACCAGGAATTCTGCCTGCCTCTCCGGCACTCCAGCCGGCCGGTCCGCAGCCCATGGCGGGGTTGGGCCCCACCCTTTGAAGCTGCGCCGCGCCGGCCGCCTACGCGCCCTTTACGCCCAGTCATTCCGGACAACGCTCGCCCCCTACGTGTTACCGCGGCTGCTGGCACGTAGTTAGCCGGGGCTTTCTCACCGGGTAACGTCAATCTCTTCCCCGGCGACAAAACTTTACGGACCGAAGCCCTTCATCGTTCACGCGGCATCGCTGCGTCAGAGTTTCCTCCATTGCGCAAGATTCCCCACTGCTGCCTCCCGTAGGAGTCTGGACCGTCTCTCAGTTCCAATGTGGCCGTGCGCCCTCTCAGACCGGCTAATCATCGTCGCTTTGGTGGGCTCTTACCCCACCAACTGGCTAATGATACGCGGGCCCATCCGTCGGCGAAACTTCTTTTCCTTAAGAAGCCAGGTGGCTTCAAAAGTCCATGCGCCATTACACGGGATTTCTCCCGCCTATTGCGCTCCGACGGGCAGGTTGCCCACGCGTTACTCACCCGTTCGCCACTCTCGGGACAGGCTAAAAGCCTATCCGTCCCGTTCGACTTGCATGTGTTAGGCGTGCCGCCAGCGTTCGTCCTGAGCCAGGATCAAACTCTTTAAAGTTTATCTTAGCTTTTTTGTTTTTTCGGAATTTGGGTTTTATGGTTTTACCGTTATCTTTTCTAGGACCTTGTCGTTTTTGATGCGACTATAAAAGTTTAACCGACCAAAAACGTTTTGTCAAGAACTTTTTTCGCTTGACTGTGTTTTTATTATAGCAGGTTTAAAACCCGCTGTCAACACTTTTTTAAAACTTTTTTTAATATTTTTTAATCAATATTTACTGTGCTTATATAATACTAAGTTTTTAACTTTTAGTCAAGTACTTTTTTTAATTTTTTTATTTTTATTTTTTGATATTATAATTAGAAGAAATATGGGTATATTCGAGTTTAATTCCGTAAGAAATTTCTGATATCATACAACTTAAAGGAGGAAACATGTTACCAATTCTACTTGTGCTTTTAGGAGTAGCCGCTGTGGGAGGAGTCGGCTACGTCACCAGTGTAAATAATGTAAACAAAGCCGAAAATCAAATAGAAGAAGCCTATTCGACGATGGACGTTTATTTAAAGAAAAGACACGATTTGATCCCGAATCTCGTCAATACTGTAAAAGCGTCTACCGAACACGAAACGGAACTTTTAAAACAGATTACACAGGCCAACAACAACGCGATCGCTTCAAGCGACCGACAGGCGATGATTCAAAGTGAAAGCCGTCTTGACGACGCGGTGAGCCAACTCTTTAACATGGCTTCCCGGAACCCACAGCTTTCAAGCAATCAAAATTTTATGAATTTGATGGATCAGTTAAAAAGAGTTGAAGACGATATCGCGAACTCAAGAAAATACTTCAACGCCGCTGTTCGTCAGTATAACGATAAACTTGATTCTTTTCCTGGAAGCTTTGTGGCCAAAAACAAAAAGCCAAAAGCTTATTTCCAGGTCAGTTCCCAAAATGAAAGAGAAAACGTTGATGTCGATTTTTAAATCGTTTAAAAATACTGCTCTTATCATCATTTGCCTAATCATAACTTCGACCGGTGTATTTGCTGCGGCCGATTACAATACCGTTATTAACCAGATGGATTATACGATGACGGTCAATGAAGATCATTCCTATAATATAGACGTTCACGAAAACGTTACTTTTAAAGGCCGACAGCACGGGATTTACAGAGCCTTTGCCCAAAGCGGCAGTTACTATAGAGAGGTAGACAACAAGCAAAGCGAAGCCGGATACTACGCAACGATCACGGACCTAAAAGTCAGTTCCGGTCAACCGTACCGAACCAGAGAGAGTGGGGATGCGTTTATCCTACAAATCGGCGATCCCGATCGTTACATTACCGGGCAGCAAAATTACAGTTATTCGTTTAAATACGATCCGGGCGATGACGGGTACGACTCCTTTGATGACGTTTATTTTAACTTCTTAAGTCAGTACTTGGAAAACCCAATCGAGCATTTAAATTTGACCGTAACCATGCCAAAACCGTTTAATCCGGACGAAATCTACTTTTATTCCGGCTCTTACGGCGCAACGGATCAGGGAGATTTAACCTATAGCGTCGACGGTCAAACGATAACGGCTTCGACGACGAAAGAACTATCACCGGGGACGGTCCTCTCAATTCGCATCGCGCTTCCAGACGGTTATTTCGTAGGAGCCCGTACGGGAGAGGAATACCTACCGATTTTATACGCAGCAGCCGTCGTATCGATCATTATCTCGCTGTTTGCTTACTTCTTACTGGGTCGAAACAAAAAACCGCTTGAGCCGGTTATGTTCTATCCACCGGATGACTTTGATCCCGCTCAGGTCGGTTACGTCTTACAGAACTACGCTTCAAATCAGGACTTAGTTTCCTTGATCATTTATTTTGCCGATAAAGGCTGGCTGTCGATTGAAAACGTCTCACCGAACAAAGATCACCCGATCTTTGTCTTTAACCGGCTCCAGGATATTCCCTACGACCGTCCCGATTACGAGCGTACGATCTTTAATGCTCTCTTTGCGGTGAGCGATCACCCAACTCTGGATTCGCTTACAAGCCGCAGGTCGGTCGGAAACGCGTTTATTACAGCCAAAGAACAACTGAAAAACTGGTTTAGAGGCGAAAGAAAAATCATGGCTCCGTCAAATACAACGGCCAAGATCATTATTGGTTTTATGATGGTCGTAACGAGCTTGATTGCAACCTTTAACGCGGCCTATATATCTCACGCAAGTAGCCTAACCGCTTATCTTATTTTCTTTGTATTGGCTTTAGTCGGTCCGGTCACGACGATGAACGCCAATTCCAAGAAAACTCTAATCGGGGGAATTGCGTTGACGGCCGTTGGGGCCATAGGTATCGCCGCCCTGACCGGTCATATTATGTTAGGCGTTGTCGTGCTGCTTATGAACTTGCTAAATTCCTATCTTGGCCATAGTTGCGGAAGACGGACTCCGACCGGCAACCGCTGGTACGGCGAAACTTTAGGGTTTAAACGCTTTATCGAAATGGCCGAACTCGACCGTATAAAACTCTTGGTTGAAGAAAATCCAAATTATTATTTTAATATCCTTCCCTACGCTTACGCGATGGGGCTGACGGACAAATGGGTCAAAAACTTTGAAGGGCTAGCGATCGCCCCTCCGAGTTGGTACATCGATCCGTATTACGGACCTCTGGACTTTTACCGGACCATGTATTTTATGTCCTTATTTAACCGTGGAATTACAACCAACATGACCAGCATCCAAACCGAAGCCTTAAGACGGATGGGTTCCGGTGGCTTTGGTGGCGGCTTCTTCGGAGGCGGCTTTGGAGGCGGAGGCGCCGGCGGAATAGGCGGTGGCTCGTGGTAATAAAAAAACCAGTGCGGTTAACACTGGTTTAAGTAGAATTTTACCGGATTTTTCCGGTAAAATTCTTTTTTTATTTCTCTTCTGGTTTTTCGTTAAAGTTGTGATTTAAATCTTCGGGTTTATGCTCTTCCTGTGGACAAATATCGTCGTCGTTAAATTTTCCGTGTTCAAGACGATACTGTCTGTTTTGCATCTCTCTTTCGTTCATGCTCTCTTTTGGAACCCAAACCGAGATCGAGCCACCGTCACATCTGAATAGTCCCTTTCCGTCCGGTGAAATCATAACGCTCCCGTCTACGTTTCCAAGGTAGTCGATAAATTCTTTTCCGGCAAATTTTACACCGATATACATTTCTTTCTCACCGCCGGAACTGTCCGAAAGCAAGACGGCTAGACCCGAATTCGGGTGCTCATCGTCGCCTTCTCTGGTAAAGCCGACAACGCTTGGACTGTCAAAATAGCGGAATTCCTGACCGTAAGCGTGGTTTTTACGCAGGAGTAATAGTTCATCGATTCCCGCGACCGGGGCCAGGTAATCATGAGGCATCCCACGGTAGTCCCCGAAGAAGACACACGGGATCCCGCGTTCTTGCAGTAGGATGATCCCATAAGCGATGGGCTTAAACCACGTTTCGACCCAGGACTGGAGGCTTTCCCCCGGCTGCGTATCGTGATTGTCGACAAACGTGACCGCATTAAAATTACAATAATTGATCAGCGCGTTATCCAAAAGGCGGGCCATGTTATAATTGCCACCGCTTTTTGAGGCGTTTTCAAAATTATAATGAAGCGGAACGTCAAATAGACTGATATTATTTTCGGTACAGTCCAGGTAATAAATCAGCTTGTCTAAATCCCCCGTCCAGTACTCACCGATAGCCAAAAATCTTTGGTTATTTAAATCGTTTTGCAGGTAACGGCGCATTTCTTTGACCCAGTCACGCATAAAGGTAAACTTAATGTGCTTGATCGCGTCGAGCCGAAATCCATCGATTCCGGTGATCTGGCAGTACCATTTTCCCCAGTTATATAGTTCCTCCCTGGTACGGTCGTCGTCCATATCGAGGTCCGCGCCCATCAGATAATCGTAATTGCCAAACTCATTGTCTACCGGTTCGTTCCAGACTTTTGAGGAAAAACGGAAAATCCCGTTCTCATGATTAAACTCATCGTAATCGACCCCGCTAAACTGGTTCCAGTGCCATTCAAAGTTTGAGTATTTACCGTTACGGCCGGGAAATTTAAAATACGTGTAAGCCCCGATCTCCCGTGACTCGCCGACGTCTTTATAACGGTCGTAAGGATCTACAGGCGTAGCGTGCGTTTTCTCGTAACCGTCCGCGCCGAGCATCTGGTTTAAGACGATATCGGCTAAAACGAAAATTTCGTTTTCATGAAGCGTGTTGATACAGTCCAAATATTCCTGGAAGGTCCCGTATTTCGTGGCAACCGTCCCTTTTTGATCAAATTCACCGAGATCATAACGGTCGTAAACGCCATAACCGACGTCATTGATTCCGCCCGCGCCTTTATAAGCCGGCGGAAGCCAGACGATATTGATCCCAAGCTCTTTAAGTCTCGGGGCATGGTTTTTTATATAATTCCAGTGATTTTGATCACTCGGAAGGTTCCATTCGAAATATTGCATGATCGTTGGATTATCCATAAATCACCTCCGTTTTCCACAACATTTTTTATACTTTTTGCCGCTTCCACAGGGACAGGGATCGTTGCGTCCGACTTTCGGTCCCTTACGGACCGTACGGCTGTTTTTATATTCTTTATAGATCTCGTCCCTTTTTTCCTGCGGTAATACGCCATCCCATTCTTCGAGCTCCCAAAGCCAGCTGGCTTTGGCCTTGTGCATGTTGTAGTATAGTTTTTCAAAGTTGATGTCTAAATCTATTTTACTATTTTCGTCGAGTTTCTTTAAATCCGTTAGCTCGTTGTTTAAACTTTCACTGATCCCTTCCAGATACCCTACGAATTCGTAGTCTTTAAAATTATTTTCTTTGGCTAGCTCACTAAGAGTTCCGGTCAGTTTATTTGAACCGGAAGCCAGAATCTTTTTGTACAGTTCTTTCTCCCGGTTAAAATAATCTTTCCAGTAAGCTTTGTTTTCGGTTTTCGTATTGTTCGTACGGTTTAGTTCTTCCATCCAATAAGTGAATAACGACATAGATTCTCCTCTTTATTTGATCTTAAGTGGCAGACCACTCACGGTAAAATATACTTCGTCGGCTTCGCGAGCCACTTGTTGATTGATACGCCCCAAAATATCTCTGTAATAACAGGCGAAATTGTTGGCCGGTACGATTCCCAGCCCCACCTCGTTTGAGACGATCACGGAATCTTTGGTTCTTAGGACTTCAAGAAGATCCTTGACGTCGGCCTGGATCTTTTTTTCTACTTTATTGGCCTCTTCTACGGGAAGATCGTACCAGTCCTTGTCCCGGTCCACCATTTGGTTGGTCGTCATAACGGTCATGCAGTCAAAGAGGACGTTGTCGGCTTCCCTGAATGCGGGATCGTTCGGAAGGTCTTTAAAGTTCTTGTATTTTTCAATGGTTTTCCAGGAAGACGGACGGTGTTCCCTGTGCTTTTTGATACGATCTTTCATATTCTCATCAAAAGGTATGGCCGTAGCAATGTAGACCGTCTTGCCCGGTTTTTGCCGGACGAGCTCTTCGGCGAAATTGCTTTTACCGCTTCGTGCGCCACCGGTGATAAAGGTTAAAGTGTGTTCCATTTTTTTCCATTAAAAAAGCACCTACATTGAGGTGCCTATGTTTCAATTAATTTTAACGCGTCGTATGACTTTTGTAAAAATTCCTCAGGTTTTTTATTTACCCAAAATTTCGGATCGGCTACAACTTCTAGACAAAGCGTATCAAGGCCTTGTTCTTTTAGCGTCTCAACAATCGGTTCAAAGTTGATTTGTCCTTCTAGAGGGATCCAGTGTTTGTCGTTTATAAAATTGTTGTCGTGCAGATGAACGTCGGTAAGTCTATGTTTATAGTCGTTTAAGAGTTTGCCGTGCCCACAAGGCACCATGTAATCGTGTCCGCTGTCGTAGCAAAACCCCAGATAGAGCGAGTCAAAGTGATCGTATAAAAAACGGTTCAGGTACGGTCTTGAGACGTTTTCCACCGATAAAATGACGTTTCTTTTTTCGGCTTCTTCGATTAAATCGCCAAAAAAAGCTTTTCCTGCCTCAAGATCGATCGGACTGTAACTTCTGTCGCTCGTATGTAGTACAACCGACCGTATGCCGGCCTGGCCGCATTCTTTGATCTGCTTTTTGATTCTTTTGAAAAAATCGCTCCGCGTAGGATCGTCCTTTTGCCAAACCGCATTATACCCCTCAAAGGGACCGTGCGTATTGGTGATTTCAAGTCCCAGCTTTTGGGCCAGATCGGCCGTTTCAAAGCGGCTGAACTCAAACGGCGGGTACTCGTCTTCCCACGGCAGCATTACCCCGTCAAAGCCGGTGTTTTTAATCAAAGCCAGCCGTTCCGTTATAGGCAGGTAAAATCCAAACCAGGTATAGACGGACTTTTTCAATTTTTTTCTAAAGATTTCGAAACTTCTTTGGCGATGGAGAGCGCCGCTCCGAGCACGTTGTCGATTGAACCGGCATCCGGTAAGACGATCTTATGGTCTTTGTCGGCTTTTTTGTTTTCTTCGATGATTCTGTCGACGAGCATGTCTTTAAACTCGTTGATGTCGATATCCTCTAGGAGTTCTTCCCCCGGTTCGGGCTGCGGCGTAGCCGCGGCTTGCGGAGCCTCTTCTTCTTCGGGTACGTTAAACTTTGGAATCGGTCGGTTATAGAAATTTTCCTCGACTTCGTCTAACGAAGCTTTATATCCGAGCCATTTATATTTGCTGTCGTCCTCTTCGTCTTCGACGGGTTCTTCGCTCTCGTTTTCGTCAAAAAAGTCCGTGATCCGTGTTCTGTGGATGTGTTCGTTGGGAAGGCCGGATTCGAAGGTTTCCGAACCGAGGCGCTCCGTCGGCAGTTCCCGTTCCTCCGGTTCGTAACCGAGATGTTCGTTGGGTAGCGACGGATGGGGCATCTCAAGACCGAGATGCTCGAGGGGAAGGCCCGCGTTGCTTTCGGTCGGGTTGTGTTCTTCGACTTCGATATCAAGCCAGGGCTTTTCTCTCATGACCGAACTTGAGACCATATCGCTGCTTTTATAGCCGTCCCAGGTTTCGGGGGACTTTGCGATGTCTTCGAGCTCTCGGCGTTGTTGGGCTTGTTTATCGAGCCAGGAGACCTGGCGTTTTGCCTTTTGGTCGATCTGGTCGGTACTGGCGGTTATAAAGTTGATGTAGCTTTTATGGGCGTCCGGAAAATAGGCTTCGAGCTCTTCGATCGGGATGCGCTTGTCCGATAAGATTCCCATCAGACAGTTCATTTTCACCGGCAGGTGGCCGTCTTCGGGCCATTTGGTTAAAAGACCCAGTTCGAACTTAGCCAGCGTATCCGTATCGATCCCCAAGCCTTTCATCGAAAAGCGGATGACTTCCGATCCGTCGTCACGCTCTCCCCTGCAAAAGATGTCGTCTCCCGGCATGAGTGAAAGCATTCCGGGGTGATCGTCTTCAAAACGGATCAAATCGTCAAAGCTTTCGCGAAGCATCTTACTGTTGACTTTATTGCTGTAATTTCCAATATCGCGCACTCCGACGGTTTTCTGACGGTCCAGGCGTGGTACTTCGTACTCCCTTCCAATGAGATAGAGGTAGTTGAATTTCTTTAACAATTCTTCGGGATCAAACTTGTCGAGTAAGGTGTAATGTTTCATCCCCATCTTTCTGGACTGTTTTTCGATCTTTTTAAGTTTACTCGGAGTGTAGTATTCCTCTAAGAGGATCTGGATTGGAATCGGTCTCGTTGAAAATCTATGTGTAAATTCCATAATGCAATTTTCAAAGTTTCCGATCGGTAAACCGAAAGCTAAGAATTATCCTTTCGTAAACTATAGGCCAAAAGCCATTTATTTTAAACTTTTCCCATACAGGAAAAGAGAAACTTCAGGTCATTATTCTTCATTTTACCGCTTTTTTACGTTAGTCGTATCCAACTTTTTGACATGTAAATGAAATTTATTGAAAACTACGCTGTGCGCTTTCTAACATCTCAATATATCTCATGTCGACTTCAAGACCGAAAATGTCCTGCTCGAAAAAGCTCTGGGCCTGGCTTAAATAATTATCGACGAAGCGTTTTAGGGCGTCTTCGGATTCCGTAATCTTTTGTTTTTGGTCCTGCGATAGCAGTGGATTGTCTTCAAGTTTGATGTAACGGTCAAGAAAAGAGTTAATGAAGTCTTCCGAGTTTAAAATCAGTTTGTTTAAGTCCCGGTCCTGGTGGTCTTTTAGGTAGTCGAGCAACACGTCTTTATAGGCCAGGTACTTTGCGTACTCGTTTTTGATCGTAGAATTAGCGATCGTAGACAAGCGTTCTTCTTCCTCTTTGAGCCGTCCCGTTTGCTTGAAACTTTCCAGGGTCTTGGATTTGATCCAACCGTTATCGTAGGTAAAATCAGAACTTAAAAGCTCAGGCTTATTTTCATAGTATCCGTAGAGCTCGTCGAGATTTTTGGCCGTCTCAAAGAACTGCTTTTCCTGAGGGCTTAAGTCCGTTTTCGCGGCGACCGACTCGATCAGGTATAAGTCGTCTTCCGGGATAAGGCGGTCGACGCACTCTTCCAAATAAGACCTGCTTACATCGTTTAAGTAATTGTTTTTCTTTTTTAAAAAAAGCGTTCCTTCTTTAAACAAGATATCGTCGGGAAGTTTTTTTCCGTAAAAAAGTTTTAGGCCCAAAATGTATTTAATAAATAAAAGATCCGTAAGTTTGGGGTCGCTTATAAGCGCGTTTTTTGGGATTTTCTTCTGTAGAGACAAATAGGCCAGTTCCGGACCAACGCGGTTTTTACCTAAAAATTCATCCTTTTTATCTCCGAAGTCAAAACGGTCGTAAGGATGATCAAAGGTATTAAAAAAATTGTTTTTGAGCTCTTGATTTCCGTAAGAAAGGATTTGGTCATCGCCCAAAAAGGGATTTCCGGCAAGGTTTAAATAAACGATTGTATTTTTGTTTTCGCCAAGGCCAGCGGTGAGATCGGTATAATTCGGAAATTCTTCGATCCGGTTATTGGAAAAATCCGCGTAAAGAAGTCCGTTTAAAAACTCGAGTCCTTCTAAACTCGAGATCCCCGCGTTTTGCGCTTCAAGGCGGGTCAGGGCTCTAAGATCGTTTAAGGTCGTTCGACTGCCCGGATTAAGCGAAAGACTTTCGGATACTTTTTTAAGTAAGTTCTTGTCTTTGAAGACGTCTTTAAGCTTAAACGGCGTGTTCGGATCCTGCGCCAGTTTTTTCTTTAACTTTTCCTTTTTAGACTCGAATGATGAAAAAAACATAATCCCTCCTTAAAAAAGTTTATCATAAGCCTATCTTTATATTTCTGAAATCCGAACTTAAACATTCTTCTTTCCGCAATTGTTTTTGGGATATAATACTTTTTGTACTTATGGTAATCGAAATAATCTTACTAATTCTTGGCGTATTTACGTTGATCCTAGGGATCTGGAATCTTTACATCCAGTATTATTTTTGGGGATGGTTGTTTTTGATCGGTGGGATTTGGTCGATTTGGCTCGGGAGTGCCTACATCAAAGAAATTTATAAACGAAAGAACAAGAAAAAATCGACCAAGCCTGAAAAAAACGAAGATGAAATAATCGAAGAAGAGGTCGTCGTAGAAACCATCGTCGAACCAAAGGGAGCCGATATCGTCGAGGAAGAACACGTGACCGTTAAACGACCCAGAAAAAAATTATCAAAGAAAGCCAGGAAAAAACTCAATGAAAAAAATAGATGAAGCCATCATTGTTGAAGTTCAGGAAAAAGATCCAAATTTCTCAGAAAACGCGCTGGCGGTGGAGCCGGTAAAAGAAGACTCTTTATTTGATCAGATCTTTAATCTCTTTTTTGGACCGACCCAAAGCTACCGTCCAAAACGGGTTCAAAGAGCCGAACCGGAACCGGCTTATATCGTCGAGACCAACGAAGTCTTCGTCCACGAAATTTATTACGCTTCCGCTGAAATTTTAGATGAATGAATCTGTCGCAGATTAAAAGCTCTCTGATTTTACTGTTGGTCGCGGTCATCTGGGGATTTGCTTTTGTCGCCCAAAGTCAGGGCATGGACTACGTCGGTCCGTACACGTTTGTCTTTACCCGCTCTATTATAGCGGGCATTTTTTTATTGCCCGTGATCTTCTTTATCCATAAAAGACAAGGCGTAAAGCTCAACGTAAGTAAAGAACTAATAATCGGCGGGATCTGCTGTGGCCTAGCGCTCGGGATCTCAAGCCTCTTCCAACAGTTTGGGATCAGCCAAACTTCCGTCGGAAAAGCCGGTTTTATCACGGCCCTTTACATCGTGATCGTTCCGATCATCGGGCTCGTGTTTAGAAACAAGCCCTCGCCCCTGCTTTGGATCAGTATCGTGCTGGCCGTCTGTGGCCTGTATTTTCTTACGATGAACGGAAGTTTCACCGTAGGCCAGGGCGATCTTCTGGTCTTTATTTGCGCGCTCTGTTTTTCGTGCCACATCCTCGTGATCGATCACTTCTCGCCAAAGGTTGAAGGCATCGCGCTGGCCTGCATCCAGTTTTTTGTGGTCGGAGCCCTATGCCTGGTTCCGATGCTCTTGTTTGAAAAACCGAGTATGGACCAACTCTTTGCCGCCTGGCAGCCGATCTTGTATGCGGGGGTTCTTTCGAGTGGCGTCGGATATACCCTGCA
>CANRHG010000028.1 GCA_947630385.1 uncultured Eubacteriaceae bacterium | reverse complement strand
GACGGACGTTGAAGGCGACAGTGGGGCCGTTCTTCGCGGAGGTTCGCTTTCGGTCACGGATAAGACCCAAATTGCCGGGACCGGAAAGGCCACCGGAAGTGGCGATGGCGCGGCAATTGCGATTACACCCCTTTCAGCGGTCGAACTGCTCGTCGGTGGAACACCGACGGTCTCAAGTGAGACGGCTTCGGCTATTTTGCAGCCTCTGGGAGATGCGTCTTTACTTAAGCGGGTCCAGATTACGGGGGGACGCTTTATCTCACCGTCCGGAGTGAAGGCGGTCGACTTTACGGGCGCCTCCGCTAAGGGTTCTATCCAGAGCGGCGTGTTTAGCCACCTCGCCGACCTGTCCTACCTTGACGAGAGCGTAAACTACGCCGCCAAAGCCGGAAGCGGCTTTATCTACGGACCGAGCGTTTCTTCGCTCACGACTTCGGCCCTGACCTACGATCTTACGATCACGGAAACGCTTCCGGTCAGTGGTGAAAACGCCGCGGGCCTTCCGCAGGCTCCGGATACGTCCAACAAAGTGATTTCCCTGAGTTTTGATCCGGGACAGTTGTCTTTCTTTGGACCGGCCACGGACGAAAGCGCCAGTCAGCAAAGCCTTCCGCTGAACCTAAACCTCCAACAGTTCGGTTCCGATCCGTTTATGGCCTGGAACCTTCAGTGGGAGATCCGTTCGGTGAACGTACCGACCAACGTCAACCAGGCGGAATTGTCGCAGCCACTCGACTGGATGAACGCCTTTTCGGGAACGCAAAGCGGTTACCCCAGTTTTTCGACTTACGATTTTGCGACCAGATTCTCGCCGACGGGTTGGGCTCTGGCCCAGGACACCACGACAAACGCCCAGGGGGTCACATCGGTTAATCAAACCTATCTGATCAGTAACGGAACGTATACGAGTCCCGGAACCTACGAGCTCATCGTCACCGTTCCCGGCCAGTATTCAAGTAACGGCAGGGAGATGACGGATTCGATCGTCTTTACGGTCAACACGACTTCGGTTAAAAACGTTGTGATCACGGATTACAATACGCAGACACCGGCCAAGACGACCGTTACGTACAACATGAGTACGAACCCTGGCGTTCAGTATTCGTATTTGGCGACAAGCTTCAACGGAAACCCAACTCCCGGTGCCAACGGAAGGTGGAACCTGTCGATCACCCAAGGCAACGTCTCCGATTACGCCCAGATCGACCCGGAATCGGGTCGGATCGCCTTTAAAGAGACCACGAGTCCCGGACAGTACTTGGTCCTTACCGTATCCGTGGAAGGTACGGTCAGCCCACCGGTCTATATTTCGGTGGAAGACGTGACCCTTTCGCTTTCAGTGAGTGAGCTGCGTTTTACGGCTCCGGGACAAAGCGAGACGGTCACGGCCGCGTTTAGTTCGCCGAACTTCAACGCGCCACTGACCTGGAAGATCGAACCGGCCTCGGTCGCGACCGTAGAAGCCAAAGGCGCCGAAGCGGTCGTTACGGCGGTTTCGGACGGCCTGGCTACGCTCACGGTCTCTAGCGGCGTTCTCAGTGCCACGGCGACGGTCAACGTGACGACCCTCCCGGTCATCGGGGATATCTCCGTTTCGGCCGTTACGCCCGACGCGTTTACGGTCAGCGTATCCAATCTTTCACTGCAGCCCAGTTTTGGGAGCGGAGATCCAAAAGTTTCGGTTTTCGCCTGGTCTGAGACGGACCAGTCCGATATCAACGCCAAAGTGGTGGCCGATACCGGAAGCGGGACCTACACACAGGATTTTCCCGTAAACAATACGCCGGATCACGAACACTTTATGAAAGCCGATAAGATCTACGTCAACGTCTACGTTTCGAGCAACGAAGCTTCCTATATGATCGGAAGCCAGACCGTTTCCTGGGTCGCTCCCGACACCATGGGAGGCCACAACTGCGCCTACATCGGCTACAGTCAGGAAATCGGCTTTGATCTTCCGACCGTATTCGACGGAGAGATGAGCGGGACCGAAGGTCGGGTCTTGGGTCTTGAAGGCGTTAGGATCTCTTCGGGAATTGAAGGCGTTCAGGTGGTAAGTAATGTCCACGTTGAAAACATCGGTTGGATCAACGACGTCGAAGACGGCACGTATGCCGGAACCATGGGTAAAAACCTGCAAATTGAGGCAATCGATCTTAAACTGACGGGCCCCAACGCGCCAAACTATCAGATCAGTTACAAAGTCCACGGCCAGAATTACGGCTGGACGGACTGGACGACCGGAGGCATAGCCGGAACGACCGGACAAAACCTCCAGCTTGAAGCGTTGCAGGTCCAAATCACAAAGATCAATTAGTAAAAAAAGACCGGTTCGGGATCTCTTCCGAACCGGTCTTTTTTTAAAATTAAAAACGTTGGCAGTATTTCATCTGCAAGTTAATTATACCTCTTCATAAAAAGCATTGATATCAAACTTTATGCCTTCGCCCCTCTCTAACTGCGATTTAGCTTCAAGGATAGCTTTAACATTTGCTTCACAGTAAAACCGATCAGGGCAACTTTCTTTTTCGCTTTTTGGAAATACTTCTATTTTCCCTTCTTCTAGCATAGGTAACCTTCTATTGTGTTTAATCTTTTTTCTGTTTAGTGAGAGCGCTTTTTTAAAACAGTACACCAAGGTTTTACTTAAAATTCTTACCGTACCGGTCTTTTTCTCGGTATTTGGTTTAAATTAATCTGTAACATGTCCGTTTAGTTTTTAACCACTTTTAACTTTTGCATTTTTTCTGTAAACTTTAAATGTTTGATTATTTTAAAGGGGGGAACATGGGAAAAACACTTACAGAAAAAATACTCGAAGACCATCTGGTCGTAGGGGAACTTAAAAAAGGCGAAGAGATCGGTATTAGAATCGATCAAACCCTGACTCAGGACTCGACCGGGACGATGGCTTACATGCAGCTTGAAGCTCTGGGAACCGATCAGGTGGAAACGGACCGTTCAGTCGCTTACATCGACCACAACATGCTTCAGGAAGGCCCGAACAATATGGACGACCACCGCTATATCCAGTCGGTGGCTAAAAAACACGGCGTTATTTTCTCAAGACCGGGCAACGGTATCTGCCATCAGGTCAACATCGAACGCTATGGGATTCCGGGACAGACCCTTTTGGGTTCCGACTCGCATACGCCGACCGGAGGCGGTCTAGGAATGCTCGCGATCGGCGCCGGAGGGCTCGACGTGGCCGTAGCGATGGCCGGGGGCGAATACTATATTACGGCTCCAAAGATCGTAAAAGTAGAACTCACCGGAAAACTTAGGGAAGGGGTTTCTTCTAAAGACGTCATCCTCGAAGTCCTTCGCCAGTGTACGGTCAAAGGCGGCGTAAACAAAGTTTTTGAATATACCGGAGAGGGCGTAAAGACCTTGACCGTTCCCGAACGGGCGACGATCACGAACATGGGAGCCGAACTCGGGGCGACGACCTCGATCTTCCCGTCGGATGAGCAAACCCTAAAGTTTTTAAAAGCCCAGGGTCGCGAAGAAGATTTTAGAGAGTTAAAAGCGGACGACGATGCCGAGTACGACGAAGTCGTAAAAGTCGATCTGTCGACGCTCGAGCCACTAGTAGCCTGCCCGCATTCACCGGATAACGTAAAAACCGTAAAAGAACTCGAAGGCATGGCAATCGATCAGGTCGCGATCGGGAGCTGCACAAATTCTTCGTACCTGGACATGATGAAAGTCGCTTCGATTCTAAAGGGAAAACAGGTCGCCGAAAACATCGAACTCGTCATCGCGCCGGGATCAAGACAGGTCCTTACGATGCTCGCGGCAAACGGAGCCCTGGCCGACATGCTCGACGCCGGCGCGCGCATTTTGGAATCGGGCTGTGGCCCCTGTATCGGAATGGGACAATCGCCGAACTCGGGCGGGGTCTCTCTTCGTACCTTTAACCGGAACTTCAAAGGCCGCAGCGGAACGAGCGACGCCCAGGTCTATCTGTTAAGCCCGGAGACGGCAGCCGTCTCAGCTATCGAAGGCGTACTGACGAGCCCGCTCGGAAAGGTAGACGTCGCGGATATTGAAATGCCGGAAAGTTTTCACATCAACGACAACGCGGCTTTCGCGCCGGCCGAAAACGGGGAAGAAGTTGAAGTCATCACCGGACCGAACATCAAGCCATTCCCGTTATCGAAGCCGATGGGAGAAAACTTAGAAGGCAAGGTCCTGATCAAAGTCGAAGACAACATCACGACGGACCACATCATGCCCTCGCACGCGGGACTGCTCCCGTACCGCTCGAATATCCCATATCTTGCGGATTATTGCCTAACGCCCTGCGACGAAGATTTTCCAAAACGCGCCAAAGAAAACGGCGGCGGCTTCATCGTCGGCGGCTCGAATTATGGACAGGGTTCTTCGAGGGAACACGCCGCGCTCGCGCCGGTCTACTTGGGGATCCGTGGGGTACTTGCAAAATCCTTTGCCAGGATCCACCAGAACAATTTGATCAACAACGGGATCTTGCCGATGGTTTTTGTAAATCCCGAAGATTACGATAAGATCTCACAGGACGACGATCTACAGATTACCGAAGTCAAAGACGGGATAAACGCCGGAGAGTTTGTCGTAGAAAACATAACGACGGGCGAAGAATATCCCGTGACGATCGACGCCTCACAGCGGCAAAAAGAAATGCTGCTTTCGGGTGGACTTATCAATAAACTAAGAAAGAGCGCTTAAGCGCAAAAAAGCGGACGCAGGACGTCCGCTTTTTTTCTAGGATTTTTTGAGTTCGTCTCGAATCTCACGTAGCAATAAAACCTCTTCTGAAACTTCTTCGGGGATTTCCCGCTTTTCTTCGTTCGCTTTGATCAACTTCTTGGCCTGGTTTAAGGCCTTGACGATAAGAAAGATGATCACAGAGATGATAAAGAAATTGATGACGGCCTGGATAAAATTGCCGTACATGATCTGGGCATTTCCCACTGTAAGTGACAGAGACGAAAAGTCTAGACCGCCGAGGATGATCCCAAGAATCGGGCCGATGACGTCGTTGACTAGTGAGTTGACAATAGCCGTAAAGGCTCCGCCGATGATGACCCCGACGGCCAGGTCTAACACGTTTCCCTGAGAGATGAACTCTTTAAATTCTTTCCACATGATCAAATTATAACAGAAAAATTATAATTATTCATCTGAAAACTAATCAGGCTGTGGCTTTGACTTTGCTTTCTTCCTTGATCGGCTTTTTAAGAACGGCAAGAGCGGCCATGGTGACGACCGAGCCAACGATCAGGGCGACGACGTACATGATCGGATTTCCCACGACCGGGAAGACGAAGATCCCACCGTGAGGCGCCATTAGCGTCGCTCCAAAGGCCATTGAAAGCGCACCGGCAACGGCTGAACCTAAGACGCAGGACGGAATGACGCGGGCCGGGTCAGAGGCCGCAAACGGGATCGCGCCTTCGGTGATGAAGCACAGGCCCATGATGTAGTTTGTAATACCGGCTTGGCGTTCGGCTTCCGTGAAACGGTTCTTAAAGAAGGTCGAAGCCAGGGCAATACCGATTGGCGGGCACATCCCACCGATCATGACCGCTGCCATAATGTCGTACTGTCCGTCGGCGAGCATCGCCGTACCGAAAACGTAAGCGGCTTTGTTGAACGGTCCACCCATATCGATGGCCATCATACCACCTAGGATCGCGCCGAGTAAGATCTTGGAAGTTCCACCCATGCTTCTTAAGAAGTTGGTCAGAGCCGTATTGAGCCAGGCGACCGGCGGGTTGATGATAAAGATCATGCAAACACCGGTGAGTAAAAGCCCAAAGACCGGGTAAAGCAGGGTCGGTCTGGTTCCCTGGAGGGAATCGGGCAGTTTGTCAAAGAGTTTTTCGAGTCCGTATACGATGTAGCCGCAAAGGAAACCGGCAACTAGTGCGCCTAGGAATCCGGAGACGCCGGCAGCGCTGGCCTGGACCGTACCATCGGTGAAAATGATTCCGTCACGGGCGATGAATCCACCGACAAAACCGGGCATAAAACCGGGACGGTCGGCGATCGACATGGCGATGTAACCGGCAAGGACCGGGAGCATAAAGCCAAAGGCTCCATTACCGACGGTATTAAAGAAAGCCGCGACCGGCGTATTCGAACCGTAACTGGACGGATCGATCGAATAGTCATCGAGGAGGAAAGAGATCGCGATTAAGATCCCACCGCCGATGACGAAGGGAAGCATGTTCGAGACCCCATTCATCAGGTCTTTGTAGATCTTTCGTCCGACGCTTTCTTTTTCACCGGTAAATTCTACCGTCGTTCCACCTTCGGATACGAAGATCGGGACCTGTCCGGACAGTGCTTCTTCGATGAGTTCTTCCGGTCTTGAGATACCGTCCTTGACCGGGACCTGAATGACGGGCTTGCCGTTAAAACGGGCTGTGTCGACTTTTTTGTCCGCAGCGACGATGATCGCGTCGGCATTGGCGATTTCTTCGGGTGTGAGTTTGTTCTTCGTTCCGCCGGAACCATTGGTTTCGACTTTCATGACGATGCCCTTTTCGGCCGCCGTATTGGTCAGGGCTTCCGCCGCCATATAGGTATGGGCGATACCGGTCGGGCAGGCCGTGACCCCTAAAAGCCTCGGAGCGTCCTGAGCCGCCGATACTTCGCGAAGACCCATTTCCTTTTCGTTGAGATCCATGATCCCTTTTTCGATCGGATCGAGGTCTTTATCTTCTTTTTTGAGTTCTTCTTCGCCAAAACGTTCCTGTTCTTTTTCGTTGATGACGTTTAAAAATTCATCGACGTCTTTGGCGTTTAAGAGGTTATCCCGGAAATTGGTGTCCATCAACATCATGGATAGGTTTGAGAGCATTTCCAGGTGTTCGTCGTTCGAGTTTTCCGGAACGGCGATTTCGAAGATCAGGTTCGTGGGCTTGCCGTCCATCGAATCATAATCGGTCCCTTCTTTGATGACCATGGCCGCAAGACCCGGGTATTTAACGGCGGAAGATTTTCCGTGCGGGATCGCAATACCATCCCCGATTCCCGTGGTACCTTCTTCTTCTCTCTTTTCAACCGCCTTCTTGTAGGCCTTGACGTCTTTCAGATTTCCGGTCTTGTTCATTAATTCCGTAATCTGATCGATCGTTTGTTGCTTGGTCCCGGGCTTTCCGTGAAGCTCGATTCCTTCCTTTTTCAGCAGATCGGTAATTCGCATCGATCCCCCTCCTTAGATTATTTTTTGCGGCTGTTCCAAGCTCCCAAGAAGCGCTTCGACTTCGTCCTTGGTCGCTAACAGCTGTGAAAAAGCAGACGCGGAGCCCGTGGCGACTCCCTGCTTAAAACTCTCACTCGGTTCAAGTCCGTTAAAATCCGCGGCCGTAAATCCGGCGACCATTGAGTCTCCGGCACCGACGGAATTGACCACTTTTCCTTTGGGCGCGGGCGTAAAGTAAACGCCGTCACCGTCCGTGAAGATGGCTCCGTCTCCGGCCATGGAGACGATCACGTTTTGGGCGCCCATGTCTTTGAGTTTTAACGCGTATTCGGCGATTTGTCCGTTGTCTTTTAGTTCAACGTCAAAAATTTCGGCCAGTTCGTGGTTGTTCGGCTTGATCAGGTACGGGTGATAGGGCAAAACGTTTACAAGAAGATCCTTGGTCGCGTCGACGATGATTTTGATTCCCCGACCGTCGAGGCGCTTTAAGATCTGTTCGTAACTGTCTTCCGGCATGGTAGCGGGAATGGATCCGGCGAGCACTAGATAATCCCCGGCTTTTAACCCGTCGAGTTTTTCGTAGAGCTTATCTAGCGCTTCTTTTGAGATATCGGGTCCCTGCCCGTTGATCTCGGTCTCCTTTTCGGAGCGCAGTTTAACGTTGATACGGGAGTAACCGTCTTCGAGTTCGATGAAATCCGGGTCGATCCCCCGTTCGACGAGCATGCGTTTGATCTCTTTACCGGTAAAGCCGGCGATAAATCCCAGCGCTTTTGAGTCGATCCCCAGATTTTTCAGTACCAGGGATACGTTGATGCCTTTTCCGCCGGGATAGAGGACTTCACCACTGCTGCGGTTGGTAAGGCCAGGCCTAAAATCCTTGACGTCGACGATGTAATCCAGTGAAGGATTAAAGGTCACGGTATAAATCAACATCTACCTCCTTGATTCTCATGTGGTTTTTATAGCTTTTATCGTAGAGCTCGGTCGTTATGATTTGAGCCTCGTCGATGTGGGCAAAGGTCTTGGGGTAAATGCGCCCAAACTTGCTCGGATCGGCCAGAACAAAGGGGTTCAGGGTCTGCTCGAGCGCGGCGTTCTTAAACCCGGCTTCGATGATGTTCGGCGTCGTGAAACCGTTTTCTGCCGTAATGCCGTTGGTCCCAAAAAAGCCCAGCGAGAAATTGCAGTCCCGGATCTGTTTTACGGCTTCTTCGCCGACGATGGCCTCGGTCACGGGCCGAACGGTACCTCCCACAACTAATGTCTCAAAACCACGTCCCGTCAAAAGCTGCGCCTGAAATAGCCCGTTGGTCATGTAAACGGCGTCTTTTTCTTCTAAATACCTTATGACGGCTTCGGTGGTCGTTCCGCCGTCGATAAAGACGAAATCGCCCGGGGATACGAGTGAAGCGGCGTAGCGGCCGATGCGTTCTTTTTCTTCGGCGAAGAGGTTGTGTTTTTTCAACATGTCCGGCTCTTCCGTGCGCACGCGTCGGTCGTTTCTGGTCGCGCCCCCGTAAACTTTCGTGAGCAGGCCGTTTGCATCCAGTTGCTTCAAGTCTCTTCGGATCGTCGACTCGCTCGTCCCGATGACCTGGCTCAGTTGTTTGATCGAGCCCGAGCCCTCACGGTCGAGGAAATCTAAGATCCTTTCTTGTCGGTCTTGGCTAAGCATTTGTCTCTCCTTATGGCTACAGAATAACATAGTTTGAAAGAGTTTGGAATAGTTTGACAAGTTTTTATCATAAAATTTTCAAAAAATGGCAAAAAAAATCATCCGATTACTCGGATGATCGATTTTCAAAAATTTATTGAGCGGTTTCGGAACCGGAAGTGTCCGTTGTCTGGCCGGACGTATCGGACGAACTCGTCATTTTCGGATCGTTTCCGATCTGGTGTTGTACGTCCGAAGCCTGGTAAAGCAGAATGTCGTTGATGACCTGACTGATCTGCGTGACCGTTGAGGAAGGCGTATAGACGTTATCGGGACCATAGATAAAGCTGTGAAGAGCCCTGCAGTTGTCGAGCAGGGTATCCGGGAAGAGGTACCAGATCCCGTCAATGTAACCTCCCGCACCGTACTCGTCGGTCGGGATGCGGAAACTGTCAAAGGCCATGTCTTCGCTCGTTAAGACGGCCTGGGCGTAGTCCGTGATCTGACCCAAAGACAAAGACGTTTGAATGTGGGGGTAGACGGAATTGATCAATGAGATCGCCGTGACCGGGTCCATCTGTCGCGCTTTCTCGAAGATCGCCTGAATGACCTCTCTTTGGCGTTGGGTCCTGCCGTAGTCCGAGTCCGTATAGCGGTTTCGGGCAAAAGCCAGAGCTTGGGCTCCGGTCAGTGTCTGAACGCCGGTATGGGTAAGATCTGGGTCGTTTCGTCCCCCGAAGCCGTTGCTTTCTTTTAAATACTGGTTGGTCCAGTAAAGGACTTCTTCGTTGGGAATATCAACGCTAATGCCGCCCAGGGCGTCCACCGCGTCCATTAGAAGGAGAAAATCGACGGTTACGTAATCCTTGATGTTTAAGTCAAAATTCTGGTTGATCGTTTTGATCGCCCCTTCGACGCCACCGTAGTAATAAGCCGCGTTGATCTTGGTGTACAGCGCGTTCCAGCTCTGATTTTCATCGTCGATTTCCACGCGCTCCGTGCTCTCGGCCGCTACGCCCCCTTCGGGGCTTTCCACCACTTCCTCGGACTCGCTAACTTCCGCCGTCTCCCATTCGACGCCGTCGAGATCGCCCGCGTAGGCACTGTCGGCGTTGATCTCGTTGCCTTCGGGCAGGCAGATCTTCGCGTAGGTATCTCGCATGACGGAAGTAACTTTCACGGAATGGTCGCGCATGTTGAGGGTACCGATCATAATGACGTCCGACCGATCCCCTTCGACGTCCGGATCGTCTCTTCCGTCTACACCGAACATGGCGATGTTGATGACCTGATTGTCTAAACTTGTGTTGATGCTCAGGTCTTTTTCCGACAAGTCCTCGGAATTGATCGTAGTATATATATGGTAGAAATACAGAGCGGCGATGACCCCGGCTAAAATCAGGAGGATCAGCAGGGTCAGTAGCACCTTTTTTGTTTTAGTCAAATTTTTTATCTTTCTAAAATAAATTTTGGCCCGGTAGGGCACGATCGTCGGTTTACCTTAAGCCCTCCTTTATTACGATCGAAAAGGATATGAAATGGGAGGCTTAAACCGGAGCGTTTTTGCTCTTTTACGTTTGGCTTATCCGCCAACGAGTTGAAAACGTTTTCTGGAAAAAATCAGTAGAATTGGATAAACCAGTGAATCAGATATATTTTACTATTTATACTTAAAAAAACCGGTTTAATTTTTAAGAAATTTTTATGTCTTTAAAATTGGGAAATCTTTTAGCGAAATTGAGCGATTAATTTTAAAATTGCTTTAGCGCATAGAGTTTGGAAATGACGAAATATTAAAAGAAATTTCTCGATTTAATTGAAATACGAAAGTTTTTTGCGTATAATACGCAATATAAGTTCGTATTGTAGAAGGATACGTTCTTATTTTGCTTATTTTTTAGTTCGTTTATTCTTTTAATTGCTTGAAAGGCGTTTGTATTAAATAAATTTATGTAACCATGAACGAGAATTTGGTAATCGAAAAAATTAGACCTCATACAATCAAGAAATTTGAAATAGTAGAAGAGTACGTCAAAAGCTGGGCTCAGAAATTACTAAATAACTCTTCTTGCTCTAATTTAGTATTCATTGATTGCATGAGTAATTGCGGTCAGTATTACGATGAGAATAATAATCTCATCGAAGGAACGGCTCTTAGGGTAGCAAAGATATTAAAGCAATGTGCTCAAGATTATCCTAATAAAAGTATTGACCTCTATTTTAACGATATAGATCCAGCGAAAATCGATCATCTTGAAACTTTACTTCCATCAAATAAAAATAATTTTCATGTTAGAGTTTCCAAAGGAGATGCGAACGATTTTCTAAAAGAATTAAATAAGGAATTTCGTAATAACCGTGGTTCTCACTATTTGTTGTTTTATGATCCATATGAAGCTGCGATCGATTGGGACGCGATAACGCCTTTTTTAAATGGGTGGGGCGAGGTCATTATTAATCATATGGTTTCAGATACTTTGAGAGCCATTAAAACGGCTAAATCCGACAAAGCTGTAAAAAAGTATGAAGGCACTTATTTGATAGATATTGAAAAGCTCACGTCTTATAAAAATAAAGATGATTTCGAAAAAAGAATTGAGGATATAATCAAGGCCGTTACTATGATAAAAAATATGATTTATACATTTCGTCTTTCCCATTTTTTAATCAGAGAAACGGATTTCTTTACAATTTGATCCATTTAACTCATCATAAAGAAGGTTTTAAATTGTTTAAAAAAACCGCCTGGAATGTATTTGAAGGACAATCTTCCTCTAAAAAGACCCATGAATTAGATAACCAGGTGATGTTCGATTTGAGCGGAAATTACACATTATTTTCAGATAAGGACTGCTACAAGATTAAAGATATTGCTAATTATTTGCAACTACAATTTAAAGGAAAAGAAGACGTACCGTTAGAGACAATTTGGAAAGTTTTGGAAACGCACCCGGTTTTTCCTTCTGATGGATTTCGAAGACAAATAAAGAAAATTTTAAAAACAGAATATAGGGCTGTCGAAAGAAAAGGAAAAATGAGTTTTAGCGATAAGGATTTGATAAATGAAGAAAGTTAAGGGCTTTATTAAAAGAAAAAGCATGTTATATAAAACTGGAGTAGAATATGGAAATTACTCCATGAATCATATTCAAGGATGTGCTCACGGTTGTAGATATCCCTGTTACGCTTTTATGATGAAAAAGCGATTTGGACAAGTCAATTCTTATGAAGAATGGTTGGAACCATATTTGGTTTCGAATACCCTAGAACTTCTTGACAAGGAAATCCCTCGATTAAAGGACAAAATTAAAAACGTTCAGTTATGTTTTTCAACAGATCCTTTCATGTATAATTATCCGGAAATTGAACAGATGAGTTTAAAAGTTGTTGAAAAATTAAATTCAGCGAATGTTAAATGTAATGTATTAACAAAAGGAATTTTACCGATTGAATTGACAAAATTTTCAAAAGAAAATGAATACGGGATTACGCTTGTTTCTCTTGACGAAGCTTTTCGAGAAAAATATGAGCCGAAATCAGCTCCTTTAAATGAAAGACTCGCTGGACTTAAAGCCTTACACGATTGTGGATGTAAAACGTGGGTGAGTATTGAACCCTATCCTACTCCCAATATTTATAGACAAGATTTATCTTTTCTTTTAGAAGAAGTAGGCTTTGCTGATCGAATAATTTTTGGAAGAATGAACTATAATAAGAACGTAAGCTCTTATAGATTCTGTAAGGAATTTTTCAATGAATGCGCAAAGCAAGTAACTCAGTTTTGTGAAAATCAAGACATTAATTATTATATGAAAAAAGGGACTTTGACCGCTTAGTCACAACTGTTTTATTTTAAACAATTTTGCTTAAACTTAAGACTTAGATTTCTTTTGTGAAATCTAAGTCTTTTTTTGCTATTTTAAGTTTCTTTTAATCGCCCGTGATAAACTCAACTTAAACATATTTTAGGCGTAAAAAACGTAAAATAGACAACTTTCACGCTGTAATTTAAAATAATTAAAATAGTATTGTTAAAATAAACGAAAATTATGAGAAAAATCTTTATTACTGGAAACAATGGGCAATTGGGTCGCGAGCTTACCCGGCTTTTAAGCGACGACGAAGTCATCGGTTACGATTTACCGGAACTTGACATCTCGCAGTACGAGCCGACAAGAGCGCTCATCAAAGAGGTCCGACCGGATGTGGTCATTAACTGCGCGGCGATGACTAACGTCGACGGTTGCGAAACCATGGAAGAAGAAGCTTACCTCGCCAACGCCGAAGGACCAAAAAACCTAGGACGAATCACCAAGGATCTAGACATACCCTTTGTACACATCTCTACCGATTACGTTTTTGACGGAGAAGGCATACAGGGTGAAAACGGGCTTCGTCCCTATACCGAAGACGATACGCCGGGACCGGTTAGCGTGTACGGAAAGAGCAAACTTTTAGGGGAAGAAGGCACTAAGGTCAATCCCAAGCATTTTATCCTTAGAACCGCCTGGCTCTACGGTGACGGCCACAATTTTATAAAGACGATGCGGGCTCTATCCAAAAACCACGACGTGGTCACGGTCGTCGACGACCAGTACGGCTCGCCGACCTCATCGGTGGATCTGGCCCAGGCCGTTGTAGACTTAATTGAAACCGAAAATTACGGGACTTATCACGCCACCAATCAGGGGGTCTGCTCCTGGGCGGATCTGGCCGAAGAAGTCCTAAAAGATACGTCAACCGAGGTCAAACGCGTCACGAGCGAAGAATACGAAAAAATAGCCGGCAAGACGGTCGCACCCCGACCGAAATGGTCGGTTCTTGAAAATAAACACTTACAGGACGTCGGTCTCGATTCGTTCCGGGACTGGAAAGACAGCGTTCACGAATACCTCGAAAAGCTCGACAAGGAGGAACTATGAAAGGAATCATACTGGCCGGCGGTTCGGGAACCCGGTTGTATCCGATCACCAAGGGGGTTTCCAAGCAGATGCTTCCGGTATACGATAAACCGATGATCTACTACCCGCTTTCAATATTAATGCAGGCGGATATCCGTGATATTTTGATCATTTCGACCCCGGAGGATTTACCGGGATTTAAACGTCTCTTTGGCGACGGTTCCGATCTCGGACTAAACTTTAGTTACGCCGTACAGGAAGAACCGAGAGGACTTGCCGAAGCTTTTATTATCGGTGAAGATTTTATCGGCGACGACGACGTGGCCCTGGTTTTAGGTGATAACATCTTTTACGGGCAGGGGCTTGAAGAGATCGTTAAAGAAGCGGCTGAAAACAAGGACGGCGCGGTCGTGTTCGGCTACGAAGTTAGAGACCCGAACCGATACGGGATCGTCGAGTTCGACGAAGACGGTACGGTTCTTTCGATTGAGGAAAAGCCTGAACATCCCAAATCAAACTATGCCGTTCCGGGACTTTATTTTTACGATAACGACGTCGTCGAAGTGGCCAAGAACGTCAAACCCTCGGGCAGGGGCGAACTTGAGATCACAAGCGTAAACGACGATTACCTAAAGCGTGGGAAACTTTACGTCAAGACCCTCGGAAACAACATGAACTGGCTCGATTCTGGGACGCACGAAAGCTTAAAAGAAGCGAGTAACTTCATTGAAACCATTCAAAAACGTTCCGGGCACTACGTAAGCTGTATCGAAGAGATCGCTTACAAGAAAGGTTACATCGACGCTGAGCAACTACTAAAACTGGCAGAGCCGATGAAAAAGACGGAATATGGTCAGTATTTGATATCTCTGGTGAAAAAAGATGGCTGAAATCAACGTAATACAAACCCCGATCAAAGATCTGGTCGTGATCGAACCGTCCGTCTTTGGCGACGAACGCGGCTACTTCATGGAAAGCTACAACGAAGACGTCTTTAAAAAACACGGGCTTAACATGCGTTTTGTCCAGGACAACGAGAGTAAGTCAAAAAAGGGCGTGCTAAGGGGCCTTCATTTTCAGACGAAATACCCGCAGGGAAAACTCGTTCGCGTCACAAACGGAGAGGTCTTCGACGTTGCGGTCGATCTTCGGGCCGGCTCACCCACGTACGGGCAGTGGTACGGGGTCATCCTTAGCGACGACAACAAAAAGATGTTTTACATCCCGGAAGGCTTTGCCCACGGTTTTTGCGTCCTTTCGGACGAAGCGGTCTTTAACTACAAATGTACCAACCTCTACCATCCGGAATACGACGGAGGCCTTCGCTATAACGACCCGGACATCGGCGTCGAGTGGCCCGAAATCGAAGAGGGTTACCTTCTGTCCGAAAAAGACCAAAAACAGCCGTTTTTAAAAGAATTGGAGCTTGAATTTTGAAAAACGTACTCGTCACCGGCGGAGCCGGGTTTATCGGAAGCAATTTCGTCAAATACTTATTAAAGAACCGGCCCGATCTTAACGTGGTCAACCTCGACGCGCTGACGTACGCTGGAAATCTAAATAATCTCAAAGACGTCGAAGACCTTGAGAATTACACCTTTATTAAAGGCGACATCGCCGATGAAGCGCTTATCGAACAGATTTTAAAGGACTACGACATCGATACGATCGTCAATTTCGCCGCCGAAAGCCACGTAGACCGTAGCCTACAAGACCCCGAGACCTTCGGGCGCACCAACATCCTGGGCACGCTCCTTCTTATGAACGCGGCGATGAAATACTGGCAAA
>CANRHG010000027.1 GCA_947630385.1 uncultured Eubacteriaceae bacterium | reverse complement strand
GGTACCTATATTTTCTCCGGGAACGTAGCTTTTGTTGCAAAGCTTAGGCTAAACTTTCAGTTTGAAGTTGGTTTGAGCCAACTTCAAACTTTAAGTTCTAAAAATCACTCTTCACTACTTCCAATAAGTTTTTGAAAGGCTTTATCCATGAAATCGTCGTCTGCCTTCGGATTCTGGTTAAGATGCTTTCTATTTTTATTTATCCTTTTTGCTTCTTTTCTAGCAAACTGAAGCGTATATTGGTCGTTATTTGGGATGAGTACCTGGAAGGTCGGGGTCTTCTTGCCGAACATGCTCTTTTCCTGATACGTAAAGCGCATTTCGGTCGCGTCGATCCCATAAGCTTTATCGAGGACGCGGAATTTAACGTAGCCTTTTTCCCACTTATAAAAGCGACCGAGCGCGTAAGCTTCGTGGTCGTCGATGAGTGAAATATACGGCTTTCTTCCGGCAGCGAAAACGTAGGACCTCGGAATCAAATAACCTGTGACAAAAATGATACCGATACAGATGGCTCCAAAGACGATCGCGACGAGCCGTTCTTGCGGTTCCATCACCAAAAACAAAAGCAGGGTTAAAAAAGCGAGCACACCGATGATGATCAAAAACCTTAAAGAGCTGCTCCCCGACTGTTTCTTTTTTAGACCGTCGTAAAACTCCTGATATTTTTTATCGGAGTAGATCCAGATGATGCGAAATTCGTCCTTTTTCTTAAACTTATTAAAAGCGATGTTTTTACGAATCGTAAAAAAGTAACTCCCAATACAGTACGCGATTCCAGCGTAGCCGATGATCCGGTAGTAGATCGTAAGAAGTCCACTACTGCTATAACGGGCTAAAATAACTAATATGACCCCAGCTACCAAAGATAAAAAACCGATCAAGTAACTGAAAATAAAAGGATTCTTGATCTCGTTGATAACTTTTCTAATCTCCGGGGTCACCCTTTCGTAATCCGGAAAGGTGAAATAATGTTGGTTGTTGTTTTTATTTTTTTTTGATTTTTTTGCCATTTTTTACCGTTGCCTTTAATTTTCTTTTTCTTCCGCCATCGGAACGAAAAAATATTATAATAGATTATTGTATCAATTCTTAGAAAAATCGAAATCAAAAAAAAGAAAGCCGCCACGTTTTCCGCAGCGGCAAAAGTTGTTTTGAGTAAGAATCTCTCTTAATATTATACGTAAACCTTTACAATTTTGTAATGGTTTTTTTGAAATGAATAAAAAAACCGACGTTTATACTTTAAAAAAAGCATTTGAAACTTCCCTTCCGACTTTGGCCGGATATGGACTCATGGGGATGGCCTTTGGCCTTCTCATGGCCGATGCCGGCTTTAACTTCATTTGGGCCGGGATCATGGGACTTATTATTTACGGTGGAACGATGCAGTTTGTGGCCGTCGAGCTCTTAGCCAATCATGCTTCGCTCCTCGACACGGCAATCATCACCTTGCTCATCCACAGCCGTCACATTTTTTACTCGATCTCTATGATCGATAAATATAAAGATCGGGGCAAGGCGCGGCCTTACCTGTTCTACGCCTTAACGGATGAAACGTACGCGCTCGTTAATCTTCCGCCAGACCCTCAGGTCAATAAAGCGCAGTTCGATCTTGATCTTTCGATCATGAACCAGTGTTACTGGATTTTAGGTGATATGACCGGAGCCTTACTCGGTTCTTTTTCACTTTTTAATACCGAAGGCGTGGATTTTGCGATGACGGCGTTGTTTATCGTAATCTTTCTTGAACAACTGCTCACAAGCGACGAATTCTCCCCCGCCGTGATCGGAGTCGGTTCGGCCTTACTGTGTCTGATCGTTTTCGGACCGGAAAATTTTCTGCTTCCGGCGATGTTGCTGATCTTAGCGGGACTACTTTTTGTTCGAAAAAAACTTGAAAAACCACCGGAGGAGAAGAACCGTGATTGACCAAACCCACAGCATTTTAATCATCCTCGTGATCAGCGTGATTACGATTTTGTTACGGGTGGGACCGGCCTGGCTCTTTCCGCCCGATAAACCAACGCCAAAAGTACTGGTATACTTAAGTAAGGTCATGCCGATGGCCGTCATCGGAATGCTCATCGTTTATTGTTTTAGAAATACTCAGTTTTTTTCCTTTCCTTACGGTCTACCGGAATTAATTGGAGCGCTCGTGACGGTCGTTTCCTTTCTACTTAAAAGAAGCACGATGCTTAGTATCCTGCTTGGGACCGTAACCTATATGTATCTGATCCAAGTTGTTTTCGTGTGATTCTGCGAACTTCATTTTTTATTATGAATAAAGCTATTATTGAGGTATTTGAAGAACAGGTTAGAAAAAATCCAAACGCGGTAGCGGTTACTGACGAAAAGAGGTCTTTGACACGTAAAGAACTACTTTCGCTGGTCGACGCCATTGTCGAAATTTTACCAAGGGATATAAAGCGGGTTGGGGTCATCATGGATCATTCTATTGAGATGATCGCGGCCATTTTAGCCGTCTTAAAAACCGGAGCCGCTTACGTTCCGGTCGAACCTTCGTTTCCACAAGAGCGGACCAAATTTATCTTAGACGACTCGCAGGTCGAACTCGTCTTGACCGATAAAACCCTAACCCGAAAGTCTGGGAATTACCCGATCATTCAAGTCGATAGCAATTTAAAACCAAGTGGAAAAAAGATCAAGCCAGCCGCAACGGCGGAAGATCTGGCTTACATTTTATATACTTCCGGATCGACCGGCCGTCCTAAAGGAGTTTCCGTTCTAAACCGGAACGTTACGAGTTACATTGAAGCTTTCGCTAACGAATTTAAACCGCAAGCCTCGGATGTCATGCTTCAGTACTCGGTCTGTACCTTCGACATATTTGTCGAAGAAGTTTTTTCCGCGCTTCTTTCCGGGATGACGTTAGCGATCCCTTCCGAAGAGACCCGAAACGATCTCGATAAACTCCTTAAATTTATAGAGGAAAAGAACGTTAGTATCATCAGTGGATTTCCTTATCTTCTTCTCGATCTTAACGATCACGCTCCCCTACCATCTAGTATCCGTCTACTGATCAGTGGTGGGGACGTCCTTCGTGAAAACTACATTTCAAATCTTACCGGGGATTATAAAATTTATAACACTTACGGTCCGTCTGAGACGACCGTCTGCGCGGCTTACTTTTGTTGCAACGGCCAAACTCCGCTTCCGGACGGATCATTTCCAATCGGAAAAGCCGTAAAGGGAAGCAAGATTGAAATTTTGGACGAGGATTTAAAGCCGGTAAAACCCGGTATTATCGGTGAGATCTGTATCAGCGGTAAGGGAGTATCAAAAGGTTATTACGGCGACCGATTAGAAGAAAACAAGTCTTTTACCGAAAAAAACGGTAAAAGGACCTTTCGTAGCGGGGATCTCGGTTATGAACTTCCCGATGGAAATATCGTGTTCGTCAACCGAAAAGACGCCCAGATCATGGTAAGAGGAAAACGGGTCGAGCCCATGGAAGTGGAAAACGTCATAAGCCAAAACGAAAAAGTAAAAAAAGCGGCGGTTCGGACTATAACTACAGAGGGTGAGCCCCGGATGGTTGCCTATATCGTTTTTGATGATAAAAACGCGAGGATTGAAGTACTTAAAGAAAAAATTTCGAAGTTTTTACCCGATTACATGATCCCGACAGAGTTTATTGTTTTAGAAGACCTTCCGGTAAACGAAAACGGAAAAATCAATTTCGACGCAATCGATGAAGAAGTAAGACATAATGAATTTAGAACTGATTGAAGCCGGCCCCAGTGAGATCGACCTACTTATGAAATGGCGAATGGAAGTCATCTCGGTCGTATTTGAAGATGAGCCTTACGATAGGCAGGCTTTATACGAAAACAATTACAATTACTACAAAAAAGCCTTAAAAGATAGCACTTACCTTGGACTATTCGCAAAAATAAAAGATGAAATCGTCGGTTGCGGCGGTGCCTGTCTATATAGCGAACTCCCCTCGCCCGATAATCCTAGCGGAAACTGCGCGTATTTAATGAACATCTACGTTCGTAAGAGCCATCGAAACAAGGGGATCGCCAGTCAAATCGTTAAAGCGCTCATAAAAAAAGCCAAGCAAAGGAACGTCGGTAAGATCTACCTCGAATCGACCGAAGAAGCTTACCCGATGTACCGTAAGCTCGGTTTTTCTCCCATGCGTGACTTTTTGATTTTAAATTAATTTTGTAACATCCACTTGATCCCATCGGCCATGCGTTTGATGGGTTCAAAATAATGATTTCCGGGATTAAGAACAAACGTCGTCTCGATCCCTTTTGTCTTATAATAATTGGCCAACCACTCGGTGTTTTTCTGGACCGGATCGAACTGTTTTACCGAGCTATGTGCTTCCTGGTTTCCGAGCGAAAAGTAGATCTTTGACGGATGGCTGAGCATCTCATGGGTTTTTACATAATCGATAAAACCGGGAAACCAAAACGATCCCGAAGCACTGGCCAAGCGGTCAAACATATCCGTTTTATAAGCCGCATAGATCGAAAACAGTCCCGCCAGTGAATAACCAGCGCAGGCCGAATATAAGGGTTCGGTTTCCAGATAATCGTACGTTTCCGGTATAATGTCGCTTAAAAATAGCTGCAGATACTGGTCGGCGTCACCGTTACAATAAGCGGCCGGCGGGTAAGATTTTGGGGTATACCAGGGTGCCAGGTTTTTGTCCCAGTCCAGATTTGAGACCGTAACAAGCGTAAATTCGTCACAACCAACCTCAATGCACTTGCGGTAAATCTCCGTTCCTTGATCGAAGACCCAATTCATGTAGACGATCGGAACTTTATTTTTGCTGATCCCGTCAACCGTGACCAGTTTTTTTCCCACGTTAAATCGTACCGTCATTGTCTTGTAAATAGCTTTCAACGATCGCTACGCCTTCTTTGACGATGTCTTCGCAGGCCAAGTGCACAGGTTTGCTACCGTGTAGAATATCGTAACACCGCAACGATCCGAATTTGTCTTCAAATTGCTTCGCCGATTCTTGAATACGGCCGTAGGTATCTTTTTTGGTCTGTGCATTTTTACTCCCGTCGCTATTTAAATAGCCGATGACTGCACTAGCGCCGGAAAAAGCGCCGCAAACTTCTTGCAGGCCACCAACGCCTCCACCAAAAGCTTCCATCAGACGGCGGGCTTGTTCGGGAGTTAGATCCATTTCGTCGGCAAAAGCCGAAAAAACGGCTTGGGCACAGTTACAACCGTTCGTGTAAGCTTCCATCGCCAGTTTTTCTTTTTCTTTCATTTCAGATTATTTCCTTTATTTTTTGAGTGAAAAGTTCTCGAAAAATTTTGTGAAATTTAAATAAAAAAGATAGCGCCTCCTGACAGTGTTATAATTTAAAAATAAACTAGCTAAAAAACACTTGATTCGCTATCACCGTTATAATAGCATAAGTCCGGTGAGAAGGGGATTATGCTTTCTCTTATTTATATTTTTTATAAAACGATTTCACCCGAAAAACTTCTTTTAAAAAGTCTATCATTATTGGACTGATACTCATCTCCGGCCAATACGGTATCGGTTCGATTATGTAATCTTTAGGCCTGTCTCATTTATTAAGAAAAACTCTCATCTAGTTTTTTCTTTGATGATCTTTTCGCTTTCCGAACTCGTCAGGACCTGGACCGCTACAGTTGTGGTCTGAACTCTAATCTACCGGGTCTGAGACTGCTCCGTTCTCATTTATGACATCCATAGGATCACTTTAAAGCTCGGGATGGACTTTCATCTAGTCCTTAACGACTATTTTCTAAGCGAAAACCTCATTAAACCTCAAGAACGGCTTTAACGAGACCGAAAATATCCAGTTGAACATCATCACGAGAGCTAAGAGCAACTGTGTCGCCTATATTCTAACTAAGAAAGAAATACAGGCCAAAAGGAAAAGTCAGAGCTTTCAGTAAAAAAGACGTAAGTCTTATGAAGCTCTTACTCTTTTTTAGTTGAAAATTTATTTTTTTCAAGAAAACTATGAGACTATAAAAGCTTTCTTAAACGAGAGTTAATATTTTTAATTCAAGTTAAGTAAAATCTTCTTAAGATTAGAGACTTGTAAACCGGAAATAATAAACTAACAAACCTGCAAAAATAAATTGACGGATTTTTAGCGCTTCAACTGACTATTAAAGCTCCTTTTTAAATCAGCCAGTTCATCGATTTTCTTTCGCGGTGATCTTTAAAGAGTTCTCGTTTTTGAAGGTCTAGGAATGCGTAAACCTCTCTGTTATTCTCTGCCGTGTTCTTATCGATCTCTTTTTCCGTGACGATTTTCCAGTTATTAAAATCTCTTCTGCGTTACTATTCTTCTACAATAGCCAGTTTTCCCAAAACTCATCTTGTGCTGAGATCGAATGACGGCTTTATGCTTCGGATAGCGTAGTGAAATTTCCCTCTTTTTCATAAATGATGAAAAAGTTGTTCGTCACCACAATTTCTTTTTCCTTAAACTGTGGAGGCTTAATTTTGTATTCCAGGATTATTTGTTTTGTTTTTTCTATCCCGAGTAGCGGATATTGTTCCTTAATATTCACTACACAGTCCTGAAAAAACTCTATTAGTGTGAAATAGTCGCTTTCCAGATTTAATTGAAAATGATAAGGCCATTTGATTTACATAATTATAACTTTGAAAATCTTTCGTCAGTTTACTTTTACAGATTCGTCAGTCTATAATTTCATGTTTACAGATCTTCCCGTAGAAAAAAGACGCGTTTAAAAAATGCAAACATCCTAATGTACGGCAAAAAAATTGTTTACTACTTTTTTATTAAGCTTGGGTGGCGCCAAGACTACTACCGATCGCTACTTTTCGTTTTGATTTAAGTCAACGGTTACTAGCTCATTCTAGCTTCAATAGACCTTGATCAGAACCAAAAAGAAGTAATCCATCAGTATTCATGCCGCTTCAGCATTGAAGAATGTTTTAAGGACATTAGGCTGGAAACCGGTACGTTCAACTATCGGTTTTAGAACCAAATTATGAAAAAGCTTAATTACTTTGCCCGGTTCGACGATAAAGACCCGTTAGAAACAATTACGGACAAGAAAGTCCAAGCCCGCATAATCAAGACCGTCAAGCGCATCCGCCGCTATGTCAACTTTTTCTGTATGGTTTTGGAGTATTTTCAAACCGAAATGCGGCTTAAAAAGGACCAAAACAGTCAAAAATACGATTTTAGGTATTCTCAAAAAAATCTGTCAATTTGTGGATCTCATCCGTCTTTTTTAAGAATCAGCTTATTTACAAAGTTTGTCCTAAACAGTTAAATTAAACTTACCACAAAATTAATCTTCACCTCCATAAGTTTGTCTACTGTTGTGAATGCTTGGAACAAAATTCTCTAAATCATTATTAAAATCATAGTATTCTTTGGGCCTAGCAAAAGCATAAGTTACTTCATAATTTTCATTAGTTTTTCTTAAAATACTTTCTATAACTACCGGAAGATCATTATAATCATTATCTAAAGACAAACCATCTATAACTAAAGCGACTTCATCCTCATCGTATTCAGTTAATAGATAGATTTGATAATTATCAAGAATACGTAAATGAACAGTATCGTCTTTTCCATAAGTAGCTAAGGCTCTTACCATCTTTTGTTCTTCTGTTAATTCTTCTGACTGACTCTGATATTCTTCTTTAGGTGGATTTGGCTCATCTTGTTTTTCACTAGATTGGTCCGTAGGTTTCTCTGCAGATATCTGTGAATCAGTATATTCTTTCGAACTATTTTTCTCCGTTTCCGAATTTACCGCTATAGAGTTATTTTTTGAATAGCAGGCAGTAATAAAAATAAGAAATAAAGATATAAGGTACTTGAAGTTTGAACTTCGACCTAAGTAATTATTTTTGAGCCAAAAATATCCACTCTATCGAAATACTCCGTAAAAGCTTGTTGACTCAAGAAATTTTTAACGGTCAAGTCAATCAAAGCCTCAAACTCGTAACCGAGTTTTTGGCTAAAATCACCCAAAAGATTACCTATTATAGAAGCAAGCCAGCTGATACGGTTGATGGAGCGGCATTCACGTAAAATTCTATAGAAGCAATCTCTTAGACTTAAATCTTCCTCTTCCGGTTGCAAAGCTTTGTAAAAAGCAAGAATCAGATAAACGAGCGTCGTAATAGCCAGATCCGTGTAGACCGATTCCAGGCTAAGACACTGAGACTGGTGGGTCGAATCGATCGAATCGGCGTCTTTGCAGTCACCGAAGTAAATTTCGATGCTCCATCGCACTTTGTAAAGCTTTACAATCGTAGAACTGCTGAGGTCGGTGTCGGCACAGGCGATGCAGATGAAGTCTTTGTCTCCGGAATCGGCTTCCACGAAGACCAGTTTTACATCAAAAACGTGATCTTCATAGTGGGCTTTGACGATTATGTTGCAGATGACCGCGTCGTCTTTTAGTCCCCGAAGATCAAAACGCAGGCGTTCAAAGATCTTACCGGTCGAGAGCATCTCACCTTCGAACTCAAAACGCAGTTTTTTGCTGTTTTTGACCATGCCGATTCCGTAAAGACCGCGCTGTAAAAGCGAAAAAAGCATTTTCGGGCTGGTGAACCAGCTGTCCTGGAGGACGTAACTGGCCTTAAATCCCTCTTTAAGAGCCAGATCGATCTGTTCGAGGCACACTTCCGTCAGTTTGGAAGTCGTCAGCGCTCTTTTTTTGCTGGCCTGTTCCGTTTTGGCCGGTTTTGCTTGGCAGATGATCTTTTCGGGATCGTCCGTAGAGACCGGAACCGAGTTGACCGGAAGGTAAGTTCCGTTCGAAAAATAACCCAGATGACTCCAGCGGTAACCGTAATAGACACTTCCGTCAGCGTGGTCCCATTGTTTTGAGATCAGTTCGGTCTTTTTAGAGCAATTTCTTTTATAGGGCGAGTCGTCCAGAATGAAAAGTCCTTGCTTTAGCTCCCTGGTGAGCTCCTTGTCCTGATCGAGGAAGTCTCGAACCGTTAGGCTGAGCTTTGTCGTAAAGCCGACCTAGTCCGCCTGCTGTCTTTTTTTCAGGTTGCAGACCGAGTCGTAGTTACACTGCGACTGAACGATGCAGACTTTCCGGTTTGTGCTCGAAGAAATCCCGTTAAAGCGTAGATCCACCAAATATTTCAGAATGTCTTGGGTCTTATAACCGTTTCGTTTGGATAAGTCACATTCGTTTAGAATGGATGTTAAATCGAATTGTTCAAAAAAAAGATTGATTTTATCGTCGAGTTGTAGAGAATTTTGGAGAAGCTGTGTTAAAATATCTTCACGGCATGGTTTTTGTTTTCGCATAACTTTGATTTTATCAAAGTCTTTTAATCCATGCCTTAATTTTTTTCTCCTAGTCCTCTAACTTCAAACTTCAAGTAAGGTATATAAATAGTAAAGATTTTTTTAATTTCATTAACAATTCCTATTATATAAAATCCAAGATTTTTACAATTTTCTGACACAAATTCTTTTAAAGTTTCAAGCTTCGATATTTGTCTTTTTACTTCTTTTTCCGTTAATCTCCTGAGAGTTTTCTGAGCCGTAGCTAGATTAATCACACTTAGAAAATGGACGCTATCAAAATTAAAATTTTTTGTAGCTTATGGGCTGCTAGGTTCCAGTTTTTTCGTCTTTAGATTTCTAAAAAAGTAAACTGCAAACGGGATACTAATCGGAAAACACAAAACGATTGCCAGTGGATTGGCTTCTTGAATCCCTGCTAATCCCCGCGTCGCGGCTAGATAAAGAAGAAGCGGAATAAATAAGATCCCCGTTCGCATCGAAGAAAGTATAGAAGCGGCCAAACGTTTTCCAACGCTTTGCAGTAACATTTCTATGACCATACACGGCGGCATAAAAAGTTGGGCGATGGTTTGAAGCTTAAGAGCCCGGACTCCTATTTCTATGACTTTCGGATCGTCCCTAAATACCTGGATCAGATGGGTCGCGTCAAAATAAATGTAGATACACTCCACGATCATTACGGCCTCTGCCGCAAAGATCGTAAACCAAAAAGCTTTTTTCAGTCGCTCGTAATGGGCCGACCCGTACGTAAATCCCGCGACGGGTTGAAATCCCTGGCCAATACCCAGAGCGATCGAGAAAGCAAAGAAAAAGATCCGGTTGACAATCCCCATAGCCGCTACGGCTGCGTCCCCATAGACGGCGCATTCCGTGTTTAATAAAACCGTCGTAAAACTCGACAAACCTTGCCGTACCAAACTCGGAAATCCGGTCGTGACGATATCAAACAAAATTTTGGGACTAAAGTAACGTAGAATTACAAAACTAATTTTGGTCTCTGTTCTGTTGAATAAGAACATCGACAGTAGAATAGACCAACTAAGAAGCTGTGACAGAGCCGTTGAAAGGCCGGCTCCGGAAATCCCCATGTTAAATCCAAACATCAGGATCGGGTCCCCGATAATGTTCGTGACCGCTCCAACGCTCAGTCCAATCATCCCTAGGAAGGCTTTACCTTCAAAGCGTAAAATATTATTAAGGGAGAAACTTGTCACCATAAAAGGCGCTGAAATCAGGATGTAAGTGATATAGCTTTTGGCATAAGGCGCGATGGTTTCGGTACTGCCGAGAAAAAAGACGAAGTCGTCTAAAAAGATAAACCCAACGATTGTGATGATAATGCCACTTAGAAAGGCAGAAAAAAAGCCCACCGAAGCGTAGATACTGGCCTGATCGTTGTCACCCCGGCCAAGAGACCTGGAAATGAGGCTTCCTGAGCCCATGCCAAACATAAAGCCGAACGCCTGAATAATGGACATAAAGCCAAAGACGATCCCAACCGCGCCACTCGCGCTGGTTCCCAAACGGCCGACAAAAGCCGTATCGACGAGGTTGTAGATGTTTGTAATTAGCATCGATATGATAGTTGGGACCGAAAGCGTAAGAATAAGCTTTGGGATGGGCGTCTCTAACATTATTTGTAATTGGGATTGTTGCTGTTTCATTTTTTGTCTGGTCCTAAAGAATTTTATTGCTATATCTAAATTTTATAGCGATAGTGGAAAAAATATCAAACAAAGAAACGCTTAGAGATGAAGTAACATCTCTAAGCGTTGATTTTAAAACAGATAATCAAAGAAGAGCATATCGCTCAAACTATATAAGAATCTCTTCATATAATCGATCGAGGTTACGGGCCACTCGAATCCGAGTCGGTACAACATTTGCATCGTCAAATCGTTGTTTTTCGTGACGCTGTAGATTTTTCGTCCATGCGCCGAGTTCTCGTAAGCGATAAAGCTCGATAAAATTTTAGCCATTTCGGGATCTTCGAGCGCTTTTCTCACAACTTCGTTGAAGTCCTCGTTTTCGATAGCCGAAACGGGCTTTCCGACGGACTCGAGCTGATTGTAAAGGTCGTGCATCAAAAGATTATGGTTGTTAAACGGATGGAGCACGGTATTTTCCTTTGGCGACTGCGCCAGTTTTAAGATCGCTTTGGCGACGTAGTCGATGGGTGAGAGCTCAAACTTGTTATCCATCGCTTCATACGGGTAATAGCCGAGCTGGGAGATCGCCCGTAGCCTTCCCATGAACGTGTTCGTCGTGAAGTTGATCTGGAACTCGCCGTCGCTCTCGCGCGGGGAGAGGTTCCCGACGCGCATGATCTTTGCGTTTAGACCGTTAGCGACTTCTTCCAATATCGCCCTTTCCGCGAGGAATTTTGAACTCGTGTATTTTGAGTTTTGAAACTGTCCGAAAAAGAGCTGATCTTCTTTGAGTTCAGAAACACTTCCAGGCTGGTCTAGGAAGATCCCACCAATACTCATCGTTGAGACCTGAACGAGCCTTGTGTCCGATTCCTTACAGAAATCGATGATGTTTAAGACTCCATTGTAGTCGACTTCTTCGATTTCACTGCCTTCGGCGTAGTGTTTGACGTTGGCCGCGCAGTTGATAAAGGTATCGGCTTTAATTTCCTCTAGACCTTTAAAGCTCTCCTTGTTCGTGATATCTCCCTCGATCACCGTAATGCGGTCGCCGTAAAGTTCGGTGAGCTTTTCGCTAAAGTAATAATAGTAGTTCGTATCTACCCTCTCTAGCGGTGAGAGCTTGTTTCTGCCTCTTTGGAAGATATAAATGTGGGAGTCGGTCGTCTTTAAAAGTTCGTCGAGAATATGAATCCCTAAAAATCCCGTCGCCCCGGTCAGGATAACGTCGCCCAGTTCCTGTTTTTCCCCGTTTATAAAGTTTTCAAGCGTGTTCTCAGCCAGGACCTGGTCGATACGCGAATAGTCGTAGTCCCTAAAGTCGTCGAGGTTCGAGTCCAAAATATCCGAACCGGTAACGTGATGAGCCAGCGCCTCCGGGGTTGGGTGTTCGAAGAGATCGCCGTAAGCGATGTTTAGGTGGCGTTTTCCCGCTTCGATAACCACCTGCGTGACCATGAGCGAGCTTCCACCGAGTTCAAAAAAGTCGTCTTTACGGGAGACCGAATCAAGGTTTAGTACCTTCTTAAAGATATCGATGATCTCCTGTTCCGTAAAACTGGCCGCCTTTTCATCACTTATAACTTTTTTGGCTATTTTCGGTTCCGGGAGGCGTCTAAGGTCGATCTTACCGTTTAAGGTGACCGGGATTTCCTCAAGTCTTATAAAGTGTTCGGGAATCATATAGTCCGGTAGGCTCTTTTTTAGTTCTTCCTTTAAGAGTGAACCCTCCAGGGCTTCATCTCCCGTATAGTAAAGACAAAGCGTCTCGTTGCCGTTGACCTCTCTTACCGTCGCGTAAGCGGAGCGGACCAGACCTGTTTTGTTTAGTACGCTTTCGATCTCATTGAGTTCGATACGAAGCCCCCTGAGTTTGACCTGATTGTCGTTTCGACCGAGGATCTCGACTTCGCCGTCTTCGGTCCAACGCGCCAGGTCGCCGGTTCTGTAAAATCGCTCGCCACCTATATCAATAAAAGCTTTTTCGGTTTCTTCCGGCAGGTTGTTGTATCCGAGCGCTACGCCTTTGCCGCCGATGATAAGCTCTCCGGTAACCCCGATCGGGACGGGATTTAAATCGGAATCGACGATGTATTCCGTCACGTTCAGCAGTGGCTTTCCGACCGTGACGGTCTCACTGTTTGTCAGATTCTTGGCGTTGGACGAGACGGTGATCTCTGTTGGACCGTAGGTGTTAAAGAGCTCTGCCTGCGTTAAGCTCTGCAGATCTTCCAAGAGTTTTTGCGGGTACTTTTCTGCGCCCGCGACGATCACCTTACACGCTTTTAAAAATTCCTGGAAGTCCGGATCCTGCATGTAGATCTGAAGCCTTGAAGGCGTCGCGCTAAAGACGTCGGTCTGATTTTCCATAAAAAAGCGCGCCAGTTCCTTGGGATTGTTGACCTGTTCTTCGTCCGCAAAGACGAGCGTAAGACCGTTGCTCAAAGAGAGGACCGTTTCTTTTAGGGACATGTCAAAGCCGACGCTTGTGATCGAGCCCAGGGCGTTTCCGTCATTTACCATCGCCGCGACGTGCGCGTTGGCCTCGTCTGGCGTTACGTAGTTGACGATTCCCTCATGTTTCAAAAGTACCCCTTTTGGCTTTCCGGTCGAGCCGGACGTATAGATCAGATAAGCCAGATCCTCTGGTTCTACGTCAAGTCCCGGATTACTTAACTCGGTACCGCTTTCCAGTTCCTTTATATTTAGACTGTTTTCGTAGTTTTCAAGCTCATCTTCCGTGGTGATGATGTAGCGTGCCCCGCTGTCTTCTAAGATGCTCCGGACCCGGTTTACCGGGTATTGTTTTGTGATCGGGATAAAAGCGGCACCGGCCTTTAGAACACCGTACAGGCTACTTAAAAACGAGGAGTCGCGGTCAAGGAGAAGGGCGATCCTGTCGCCTTTCTTTACGCCTTTTTCGATTAAGCTGTGGGCGATCCGGTTTGCTGTCTCGTTTAGTTCGCTGTAGGTAAAGCTCCCGTCTTTTGCGATGAGGGCGGTTTGCTCTCCATTCTCCCGTGCTTGTTTTTCTAAGAGCTCGTGCAGCGCTTTTGCCTCTAGATCCTTCTTTTTCGTGACCGAAAAAGCTTCGAGTAGTTTTTCTTCTTCACTTTCAAGGACTTTGACCGATCTTAAGTCTTCTTGTGGATGTTCCAAGAAATAATCCGAGACGGTTTTAATGCTCTTTAGGAAGTTTTCCATTAAGTGTGAGTCGAAATTCTCGTCGTCGTACAAAACGCTGATCACGTTCTCTCCGTCGATTCTTTCGACGTATACGCCGGTATCAAACTTCGCCTCTCTCGGCGCGAGCTGTTTTCGCTCGAGGACCTCTCCTTCTATTTTGGTCGGCTCACCGATTCCGAGCTGGTAAGCGTACAAAATGTTCGGACTGTAGTTAAACTCACGTACGATCTCGTAGTATGGGTAGCTGTCGTTTTGGACCGTGTCGGACAATAGCTTTGCGCTGTTAGCGATAAAATCTTCAACACTGCCCTCACCGAGCTTTGATCCCACCGGGAGGGTCTTTACGAACATGCCAAAGGTATCCTTGAAGTTTAGGTCGTTTCTTCCGTTACTGATCGTATTGATAAAGGCGCTCTCACTGCCGGTATAACGCGCGACGGTATAAAGCGTCGCGGCGAGGAAAAACTGGGCGGGCGTGATCGAACGCTCCTTACAAAAAGCTTCGACTTTTTCAAGATCAAAAGGCAGGCTAAAGAGCCTGGATTCCCCCCGTAACGCTCCACCAGTGGTAAGCGTAGGAAGTGAAGAAGCCCCTTCGGCGTCTTTGAACATATCTTCAAAGTAAGCCTTGGCTTTTTGTGCCTCTTTTTGTCTTTCCTTCGAATTCTCTTTTTGGACGTAATCGAAGTAGTCCACGCTCTCTTTTGTGAGTTTTTCCCCGTTATAGGCTTTGGCGAGGTCTCTGGTAAAGATATCCGATGAAAAACCGTCAAAGATCAAATGATGGAAATTAAGCAGCAAATAGGTACGGTTTTCGGTTTTTACGATCTCTATACGATATAGCGGGGATTCGAGCATTTTAAAGGGCCGGTTAAACTCAGATTTGTACTGCTCGAATTCTTCTTCGGTCATCTCGAGTGTCGGGATCTCAAGCTTTCTTTCTTCTTTATTTTGGATCACGCCTTCTTCGTCGAGCTTAAGGACCGTATTTACATAGTCGTGCGCCTCAATCGTCTCGATCAACGCTTCTTTGAGCCTGTCTAAGTCCGTGTTTTCCGGAAGGTCAAAATAAAACGGAATGTTGTAAAACGAGCTGTCCGAATTTTTCATGCTTTCGGTGTAGACCCCGAACTGGGAGCTCGATAAAGGCTGGCGGTAGATCTTTTCTTTTTGTACGACAGGCTCTGGCACGAGACCGCCTTCTAGGAGCTTTGTGACGATCTCGTTTTCGATCGACAGGATCGAAGCGTTGTTTAAGATAGACCTTACGTCCACGTCGACTTCGAGTTTGTTCTTTAGCTCGATTGCCAGCGTGATCGCCGAGATCGAGGTCACCCCATAAAACTTCAGGTCCTGATCGACCGGGATCTCTCTCGTGTTTGTAATACCCTCTAAGACGTCTAGAATTTTCTCTTCTAGGACGCTTAAGGCTTTGGGGCCGCTCGACGGAACGGGAGCCGTTTGCGTTTGATC
>CANRHG010000026.1 GCA_947630385.1 uncultured Eubacteriaceae bacterium | reverse complement strand
CCGATGGGAAAGGGCACGGTCTTTAAGCTAAGAACGCTCGAAGAGACCGTACTCGTCAAGCTCATCAACGATAAAGATGAAGTGGAGATCAAATCGTTCAGTCTGGAGGAATTGGAAAAGGCCAAAAAGGAACCGGAAGTCCGCAAGGAGCGCAAGCCCAGTTTTCCGGGGATTTCCGACGAGGCCCAGTCGATCGCGTCTTCGATCAACAAGAGTTTTCAAGAGCGAACGAGTAAGAAACCTCCCAAGAAGAATAAGCCTAAGTCTAAGCCCAAGCGGAAAAATCGGCCCAAGACTTCGGCTAAGAATAAACGCAAGAAGAAGTATCAAAGAAACGCAAAACGATCGTAGAATAACTCGGAAAATGTACGCCCCGCACTGCGGGGATTTTTTATTGCCCGTTTCTGAAATTGTCTGAGAGCTCAAAAAAATTCTTGGGTATACAAAAGATATATGAAGAGCACGATCCTCATCGGTTCGGGCCATCCCCAGAGCCGCTGTTACAAGTTAGGAAAATGGGTCTACGACCAACTCGAGGGAGATAAAGCCCTGTACGATCTTTCCGGTTATCTCATCGGGGATTGTCTGGGGTGCGAATACTGTCTGCCTCACCAGGGCCAGTGTATCCTTGAAGATCAAATGCAGGAGTTATACGAACGTTTCTATACTTCCGATTTTTTGATCTTTATCTCACCGGTTTATTTTTCCAACATTCCAGCCACTTTGAAACGGGTCATCGACCGCTGTCAGCTGTTTTTTAACCTAAAAGACAAAAGCCAGGTAAAGAAAAAAGATTTTTTGGCGATCCACATCGGTGGCGCGCCAAGTTATCCGGGACAGTTTGAGGCCTTTTACCAGAGCTACAAGGTACTGCTTCCGGACTTACGCGCGAGCTTAAAAGATCTCATTGAAGTGACAAGTACCGACCGCGTGGACTTTCTAGAAGACCACGACTTAAAAGCCCGAATAAAAAAGGATATCGACGATATAGCTAAAAAGCCAAAGGAGGAACGAAATGGCTAAAGAATTAAACGCAGAAGAATTCAAGAAGGATGTTTTAGACGATAAAGGTACGGTTTTGGTCGACTTTTTTGCGACGTGGTGTGGTCCGTGTAAAATGTTAGCGCCGGTACTCGAAAAACTGGCTCCGGAATTTGAAGGAAAGATCCCGATTTACAAACTCGACATCGACCAGTATCCCGATATCGCCCGTCAGTACCGCGTCATGAGCGTACCGACGATGAAGATCTTTAAAGACGGCGAAGTCGTGGAAACGATCCTCGGCCTGCAGCCGGAAAACGTACTAAAAGAAAAACTCGATTACTACGCACAAGGTTAATAAAAAAGCACTGCCTAGGGCAGTGCTTTTTTATTCGATATTTTCCAAAAACGTAATCAAGGTCGTAACGAACGCGTCGTCTTCGGCCTCGTCGCGCTTTGCGATTTTTCTTACGCGCTCGCTGTAGACTCCCTGAAGGCGGGCCAGCTCGTCGTCGATCTTTTCGAGGTTTAATGCCTTTTCGGTATAGACTTTCCCCGAAGCGTCGAGCACGGCCGTCGTAAGGGGCAGTGCCAGTAAGGCCAGATCCAGGTCCTGGGTAATTAAGATGTCCTGTGGCCAGAGTTCTTCGGTGAGCGCCGTAAGGTCCCTGTTTCTCTCAAGCTCCGTATCGAAATCCTCACTGGCCAGTTTGTACAGGTCGTTTTCCCGCTCTCTTAAGATCAAACTTTCTATTTGTAAGCTTTCCCCCGCCTGCTCACACAGTTCTACGATCCGTCCGGGAACGGAGTAAGCGTCAATTATCAGTCTCATCGGCTTTTTTCACATGAATGAGGTAGCTGTCCGGATCGATCAGATCGTAAGGCTTATCTATCTTATCCTCCAGCACGATCCAGGGCTTTCGACCCGAGATACGCATGTCCTGTTGGTGGACGTAGACGATCCAGGGACTGGCGGCTACCAGATTTAACTCCACGCCAAGATCTTCGTAAAAACGCTGGCTTCGGGCCAGATCACTGACGAAGAGCGTACTTGGGCATTTTACTATTTTCACTTCAGTGGTTTTAGGGCCCGATCCAGTATCTTATTTTGGTCGGCGATGAACATCCCGTAGTTCGTGATCGGCGTGCCCTGCTTTTTGGCCTGCGCGATGCGGTGGGCGACTTCCTTGTCCCGTAACATGCACGCGCCACAGTGGATGATCAAATCGAACGGGCTAAGATCTTCCGGATATTCCGTCCCGGCCGTGAAGGTATAGTCGGGCTTTTTACCGGTTCTTTCTTCGATCCAGCGCGGGATCTTGACCGTACCGATGTCCTCGCACTGCCTGTGGTGAGTGCAGCCTTCGGCGATTAGAATCTTCGGGTTTTCCGGTAGGTTCCTTAGCGCGTCGACTCCCTTAAGTTGGGTATCAAGATCGCCTTTGTAGCGGGCCATAAGAATCGAAAAGGAGGTCAGTGGGACACTCTCTGGTACGATCTCGGCCACTTTCCCAAAGACCTGGGAGTCCGTCACGACGAGTACGGGCGTAATTTTTTTAAGCGTTTCTTCAAGTTCCGTGTCTCTACACACCAGGGCGTTTGCCCCCGCTTCTAAGATGTCCCTTATCACCTGCTGTTGGGGGAGGATGAGCCTTCCCTTTGGAGCGGCTTTGTCGATCGGGATCACGAGAAGGACCGTATCGAGCGGACTTATCAGATCCGAGATGAGACGCCGCTCGCTTAGGACTTCCCTTGCAAGTTTTGCGCAAAGCTCCTTGAGCTCGGTAATATTCTTTTTATCTTTAGCCGAGACGTAGATCTCGGTCCCGTCCCCGGTCGTTTGGGTTTTTGGGAAGTCCCCCAAAAGATCGCTCTTGTTGTGCGCGATCACGCACGGGATCTTTTTTTCCTTAATTAAGTCAAGGATCTCTCTATCCGTCGGGGCGAGCCCGTCTTGGGCGTCGACCACTACGACCGCGAGGTCCGTCTTGTTTAGGACCTGCCTGGTCTTTTTGACGCGAAGCGCTCCGAGTTTTCCGACGTCGTCGATACCGGGCGTATCGATGATCTCGACCGGACCGAGTGGGAGCAGTTCCATGGATTTATAGACGGGATCGGTCGTGGTGCCCTTGACGTCCGAGACGATCGCCAGGTCCTGCCCGGTAAAGGCGTTGACCAGGGACGATTTTCCGACGTTTCGCTTACCGAAAAAAGCGATGTGGGTACGTTCCCCCGCCGGGGTTTGGTTTAGTCCTGCCATGTTTAAAAGCGGAAGTCCCGCTCTCCCTGTTCGATTTTTTCTAGGCGTTCGCGGACGATTTCTTTGACCTTCGGGTTAGAGATGTCCTCGATCTGCTCTTCGATGACGTCTTGCGCGGCTTTGTAAGTGTCCTCGGAAGCATAGTCCTGCATGTACTCTTTTAAGGTCATGATCGCGTTCGGCAGGCAACAGTTCTGGATCTGGCCGGCTTTACACAGCCGCATGAACCGGTCGCCCGTACGCCCTTCGCGGTAACAGGCCGTACAAAAGCTAGGAAGGTAGCCGAGCTTTAAGAGCCATTCCAGGACCTCGTCTAGGCTCCTGGTGTCGCTGACGTCAAACTGGGCGGAGTTTTCTTCCGGAAGTTCTTCTTTGACGTAGCCACCGACGCTCGTACGCGAGCCCCCCGAGATCTGCGAGATCCCCAGATCCAACAGGCGCTCGCGCATTTTCTGGGACTCCCTCGTGGAGATGATCATGCCCGTGTACGGGACGGCGATACGGATGCAGGCGACGATTTTTTCGAACATGTCGTCGGGGATGCTGTTGTCAAAGGACTGCGGGTCGATATCGTCGGCCGGACAGACCCTGGGCACGCTGATCGTGTGCGGGCCGACCCCAAAGACTTCTTCGAGGTGTTCGGCGTGCATGAGTAGGCCCACGAACTCGTAGTCAAACCCTTCAAGGCCAAAGAGAACGCCTAGACCGACGTCGTCGATTCCGGCCTCCATGGCGCGGTCGTGGGCTTCGGTGTGATAGCAGTAATCGCTCTTGGGGCCGCTCGGGTGGAGTTCTTCGTAGCGCGAGCGGTTGTAGGTCTCCTGAAAGAGGATGTAGGTTCCGATACCGGCGTCTTTGAGCTTTTTGTAGTTTTCGATGTCGGTAGCGGCGATGTTGACGTTGACCCTGCGGATATCCCCGTTTTTGTGGTGCACGTCGTAGATCGTCTTGATCGAGTCGAGGATGTACTCGATCGGATTGTTGACCGGGTCTTCCCCGGCTTCGATCGCCAGGCGCTTGTGGCCGAGGTTTTCTAGGGCGATGACTTCCTCTCTGATCTCGTCCTGCGAGAGTTTTTTTCTGCGGATCGTCTTATTCTTTAGGTGATATGGGCAGTACAGACAGCCGTTGATGCAGTAGTTGGAAAGATAAAGCGGAGCGAACAGGACGATGCGGTTGCCGTAGAAGTCCTTTTTTATCTCTTTGGCGAGTCTGAAGATCTCCTCGTTTAAGTCTTCGTAGTCGCAGTAAAGCAGCAGGGCGGCCTCTCTGTGGGTGAGCCCCTTTCTTAGTTTTGCCTTTTCGATAATTTTTTCAATCAGTTCCCGGTCCGAGCGGTGCGCGTTCGCGTACGCGAGGGTATCCACGATCTCTTCGTGGTTGATAAATTCGTCGGCCTTTTTTGAGGCCGGATCATAAATGTTCAAGTCTGGTTCCTTCTAGTTTTGGGATTTGGTTTAATTATATTCCTTTTACGCGGATCTTGCTGTTTTTGTGTTTAAAAGGCGGATATTTTGTGAAATTACGGCCCCCAACTTCCGGGAATGTTTTAATTATGAAAGTTGTGGTAAAATTTTTGGAATTTAAAATCTGAAACCGGTTTTGTCGTATAATGAGGACACCTATTTTTAGCTAAAGGAGAGGAATATGAGATTTACATTACCGAGAGATATTTACTACGGCCCTGGGACCTTGGAAGAACTAAAGAACCTTGGTGGAGAAAAAGCGATGCTCGTCGTCGGCGGAGGCTCGATGAAGCGTCAGGGCTTTTTGGACAAAGCCGTACAGTACCTCAAAGACGGCGGAATGGAAGTCGAAGTTTTTGAAGGGGTCGAGCCGGACCCGTCGGTTGAAACGGTCATGCGCGGCGCCGAAGCCATGAAAGAGTTCGAACCAGACTGGATCGTATCCATGGGTGGCGGCTCGCCGATCGACGCGGCCAAAGCCATGTGGACCTTCTACGAATATCCGGAAACGACCTTTGAAGAGCTGACGATCCCCTTTAATTTCCCGGAACTCAGGAAAAAGGCGAAATTCGCAGCGATCCCGACGACGTCCGGGACCGCGACGGAAGTTACGGCCTTTTCGGTCATCACCGATTACGACAAGGGGATAAAATACCCGCTGGCCGATTTTAACATCACCCCGGATGTGGCCATCGTCGATCCGGACCTCGTCGGCGCGCTTCCGAAAAACCAGATCGCTTTTACCGGGATGGACGCGCTCACGCACGCGATCGAAGCCTACGTTTCTACTATGAACAGCCCGTACACCGATCCGCTGGCGCTCCAGGCTATCGAAATGGTCCTCGATTACCTGCCGACTTCTTTTTACGGAAACCTCGACGCCAGAGAGCAGATGCACTACGCCCAGTGCCTGGCCGGTATGGCTTTTTCGAACGCCCTGCTCGGGATCGTCCACTCGATGGCCCACAAGACCGGCGCGGCCTTCTCGACCGGACACATCCCGCACGGGGAAGCCAACGCGATCTACCTGCCCTACGTCATCCAGTACAACGCCAAGGAACCGGAAGCCGCGGCCCGCTACGCGGAAATCGCCCGCCGCATGGGGCTAGAAGGCACCTCACAAAAGGCCCTGATCAATTCGCTCATCGATAAGATCCGTGAGTACAACGTAAAACTCGGGATCCCCAAGAGCCTTCAGGAATTTGGGATCGAAGAAGAAGAATTCAAGAACAAAGTCGGCGAAATCGCGGAACTCGCCGTGGGGGACGCCTGTACCGGATCCAATCCCAGGGCGATCGAACCCGAAGCGATGGAAAAACTGTTGACGGCCGCTTATTACGGCGACGAAGTCGATTTTTAAGATTACCCTGGCACAGCCTACGGCTGTGCTTTTTCGCATGCAAAAAAGCGCTGAAACCCACATCAATTCGCAAAAAGTCGACGCTTACCTTGAGACGATTCTAGAGAATAAACCGGAAGATTACCCCGAAAACCTTAGGCGCCTGATCCGCCAGGCGATCATCAACCTGGATTATTTTGTTGAGAGTGAAGAATACTCCCAGTATTGTTTCCCCGCCCTGCGGGCCTTAGAAGGCCACATCAAGTACCTGATCACCAAAGCCGGAGGGAGGGTCGGGCACTCCTTTAACGTCTTTAACAAAAACCACAAGACCGGGCGCTACTTTTTTGACGAAGAGTTAAGAGACGCCTCGAAGAAACACGACATCGAAGTGTGCTACAACTACTACAAGTCGGTCCGAGATACGGTCATCCACTTCGGGGATATTTTAGGGAGCGTGGACTCGACCCGCATGATCGAAAGCAAACAAAACGCGGACGCGATCATCCACAAGTGCCTTCGCCTGATAAAAGAAAAAGTATGAATTATGTATTAGAACCAATCGATCTAGACGGCTTTGATATACTAGCCGTTAAACTCACCCACGAGAGCCTGTTTGACTTTATCGAAGAACTCGAAGCCGAGGATCTGATCGGGGGATCGGGACAGATGGTGATCGACCAACTGCTGTCGACCGGGAACGCGAAAAACCGCTTTGTCGCTTTTCCCGTTACAGACGGAAAATTTGAGTTAGAAAAAGCGCGGGCCGTGGAGGCTAGCTCCGATCTAGAGAAAGAGACGGCAAAAATTTATAGGGAGTATTCGAGTTTCTTGGAAAACTCCATTTTAAGCGAAGAAGAAAGAAGTGCGATTTTAGGATAACCCTTCGACTAATCCTCGGTTTATGAGCGAAGCGGATATACCAAGATACAGTCGGCTTTTTTTGATTTCTTCACTTATAGGTGGCATACTATAAGCATGAAAGAAAACCTCGTTTATGCGAGAACCTGCGTCTACGACATAAACTACCACATCGTCGGGTCGGTCAAATACTGAAGGAAAATACTGACACCTGAAATCGAAGCCTACCTCAAGGATTTGACCGCCGGGATCGCCCGGGACAAAGGCTTCGTCCTCCCCCTGTTTGAGTGCGGCGAAGGCGACCACGTCCACTGCTTCGTCTCGGCTCCGCCGAGCCTGTCGGTCACCACCATAGTCAAATACCTTGGGGGCTTCACCGGACGGAAGCTTTTCATAGAATTTCCCGAAATCGAAGAAAAGCTGTGGCGGGGAGCGCTCTGGAACCCTTCCTACTACGTCGAGACCATCTAAAGCGTTAGTGAAGAAAACATCCGCCGCTACATCAAAGGGCAGAAAAAACTGTAAAAATGAAACTCTCAAAGAAGACTACGATAAAAGTAAGCCCGGTCCAGGCCAACATCATCGGCCACCTCTGCTACGCTTCCGGCAAGCTCTGGAACGTTGCCAACTATCAAAGGCGATGCTGGACAAAAGACTCCGGTGAGGACTACCCGAACTGGTACGTTCAAAAGAAAGCCCTCAAGGACTCGTTCTGGTACAAGAACCTCCCGGCGCAGTCCGCCCAGGAGACGTTAAAAATCTTAGACGGGGCGTGGAAGTCCTTTTACGCCCTAAAAAAGTCCGGCGGCGTCGAAAACCCCAGACCGCCACGCTTCAAGCAGGACGGCTTCCAGGTGACGTTTCTGCAAAACGGAATCAAAAAGACCGGCGGGCGGATCGTCCGCCTGTCGCTGCCGAAACAGCTGAGGGCTTATCTGAAAAAGGCCTACGGTATCGGTGAGAACTTCCTTTTCCTCGAAAACAGCCTTTTCGGGGACATCGATGCCATCAAGCAGATCAAGCTCGAAAAGCCGGAAGACGGGAAGGTCGAGACCATCGTCATCTACGAAGTCCCGGACGCCCCGAAAAAGAACGATAACGGCCACTGGCTCGGAATCGACCTTGGCGTGAGCAATCCGTTCACCTGCGTGGATTCGGCCACGGGCGAGTCTTTCATCCTGGGGCGGGAGTATTTTTCCAAAGCCCGGTTTTTCGACAAGAAAATCGCCCATTATCAGAGTATAAATGCCGCCCAGCAGGCGGCCCGGGGCGTCAAATACCCGGGGCCCTCCAGGCGGGTTCTTGCGCTATATAAGAAGAAAAACAACGCGCTTCACGACTACCTTCACAAGTGCACGAAGGAGATTGCAAATTACTGTGAGGAGCACGACATCACCCGGGTCGTCATCGGCGACATCACCGGAATTCGAAAGGGCAACGACCACGGAGCCAAACAAAACCAGAAGCTGCATAGCCTTCCGTACGAAAAGATCTACCATCTTCTGGAGTACAAGCTGGCTCTGCGGGGAATCACGCTTATCCGACAGGAAGAGTCCTACACCTCCCAGGTCCCGCCTTCGGCTCCGGAAGTTTCCGAAAAATACGCCGCAAAAGGCAACCGCAGGAAACGGGGACTGCATTTTGACGGAAGAACCTGCTATAACGCTGACGGCGTCGGGGCTTATAACATCCTGAAGAAATACAGCGCAAAACTCGGGACCCCCTTTGTGACGCCCGCAGATGGAATAAAGAGTCCGCATCTGATCAAAGTGGCTGCGTAGGCAAACGCCGAGCAGTAGTGGGCGTATGGACCGCCCAGACGGGTACCTTCACTAAAACTCCCCTCAGTCAGGGAGCCGAAATTCCCAAATCATGGCGAATACGGAACTCAGGAGAGTTCCGTGAGTGAAGCGACCGTCGATGCTCGGTATTTAAATGCCGAGTAGTTCACATGAATGAGCAAATAGAAAATTTAATAAAGAAGCAAAAAGATTTCTTCCGCACCGGCTATACGCTCGACATAGATAACCGGATCGAAATGTTAAGAAGCCTTAAGTACGCAGTGGAAGCTAACCAGGATAAAATCGCAAAGGCTCTCAAAGAAGATCTCGGCAAGAACGTCTTTTCCAGTTACATGACCGAGATCGGAACGACGCTCGAAGAGCTCGATTTTATGCTCCGTCATACGAAGAACTACGCTAAAGACAAGACGGTCTACACGCCGCTAGCGCAAATGGTCGGAAGAAGCTATGTCAAAGCCTCGCCTTACGGCTGCGTTCTCGTCATGAGCCCGTGGAACTACCCGTTTTTGCTCTCGCTTGCGCCGATGGTCGACGCCGTAAGCGCCGGAAATACCGTGATCCTAAAGCCGAGCGCTTACGCGAAGAACACCTCCGAGTTTCTAGCCGAGATGTTTGAAAAACTTTTTCCAAAAGAGTATCTCGCCGTCGTGACCGGTGGGCGTAAGGAAAACAGCGAGCTCCTTGATAGCGATTTTGACTATATCTTTTTTACCGGAAGCGTCGGCGTAGGAAAAGAAGTCATGAAAAAGGCCTCCGAGCGCCTGATCCCGATCACCTTGGAACTCGGAGGAAAGAGCCCCTGTATCGTCGACGAGACGGCAGACCTCGGGGTTGCCGCTAGGCGCATCGTCTTTGGCGCATTTTTAAACTGTGGGCAGACCTGTGTGGCTCCGGACTACGTTTTATGCGACGAAAAAATCAAAGACGAACTGGTGGGTCTGTTAATTGAGGAGACGATCCACCAGTACAGCGAGAACGCGATCGACACGGGCTATTACGGGCGAATTATTAACGAAAAACACTTTAAGCGTATTTTGGGCCTGATCGACCCACAAAAGACGGTCTTCGGTGGACAAAGCGATGAGAAAACGCTACAGATCGCGCCGACGATCATGACGGACGTAACTCTCACCGACCCAGTCATGGGCGAAGAGATCTTCGGGCCGGTCCTTCCGGTTTTGACCTTTGTGGAGCCCGAGGAGATCTATGAGATCGTACGGGAAAACCCGGATCCCCTGGCCCTATATCTGTTTAGTAAAGACAAAAAGATGATCGAAGACATCACGTCCCGCATCCAGTTCGGCGGAGGCTGCATCAACGATACGATCATCCAACTGGCGACGAGCGAGATGGGCTTTGGCGGGGTCGGCCAAAGCGGCATGGGTGCCTATCACGGCAAGGCCGGTTTTGATACCTTTACTCACTATAAGAGCCTCGTCCACAAGGTCGACCACCCGGACTTCCCGTTTCGCTACGAGCCGTACGACAAGTTCAAGGAGCTTCTCGTACGCCTGCTTCTTAAGTGAGATCAAAGATTTTCAGTATCTTGGACGTTTTGTTTCTTTTTATCCGCCATCACCTTTGCTACACTGGGAAAGATGAGTGGCTCCATAAACGAAACAGGGAGTCACGGTGGGGGATCTATGGCTTATAGAGAAATTAACAAAGAAAACGCAGGCGAATACGTAAAAAGCGTCAGTGACTTTTTTGCTCCGGACGCGAATCTGAGCATTTATGAGATGGGGGAAAGCGAAGAGGACGGAGACGGGTACATCAACTTTGTCTACCGTATCTACGATGAAGACGGCAATTCCCTGATCTTAAAACAAGCCAGAGAAAATCCGAGAAATCCCACCGCCAAAGGTCTTCCGATCCAGCAGACGCGAAATTTGATCGAAGCTGAGATCATGAAGATCAAACACGCGATCGTTCCGGATTACATTCCGGAAGTTTACTATATCGACGAAGAAAACCACCTGTACCTGTGCGAAGACTGTAAGGACCTTAAGGTTTTACGCATGGAGCTGATCAAAGGCAAGACGTTCCCGAAGTTTGCAAAGCAGATCGGGGAGTTTATCGCCAAGACCAACTTCTATACGTCCGAAATTTACATGGATCCGGTCCAACACCGCAGGCTTCAAGAGCACTTTATGAACTCGAAAATGCGCCAGGTCTTTGAAGTGCTCCTGTTTCTCGATACGCAGTACACGCACAGAGACGTGAAAAACTCACCGGTCTATTCTCCGGAGAGGGAAGCAATGGGGGAAGCCGTCTGGAACGACAAAGCCGTTCAAACCGAGCTTCTTAAGATGCGTCACCTGCACATGAAAAAGTCGGAGTGCCTGGTCCATGGAGATCTTCACACCTCCAACGTCTTGATCGATGACGAGAACATGAAGATCATCGACCAGGAATATACGTATATGGGTCTTGCCTCATGCGATACGGGTTATCTCGTGGGTAGTATTTTATACGAGTACATCCGTTGGGGCTACGTCGATGACTTTGACGAAGAAAAAAGGGAAGAACTCAGCCGGTACGCTTTTGATACGATCCACGATTTGATTGAAACGTACATCGAAGTCTACAAAGAGTGTTGGGAAAAAGACGCCAAAGACATGTACCGGGACTACGAAGGTTACCGCGAGTCGCTCATGCGCGATTTTATCCAGGAGGTTACCGGTTCGGCCGGAGCGCAGATCCTTTCAAGAATCGGTACCTTGGGACAACTCCCGGACGTCGATACGATCGAGGACGACCAGATGCGCTTTGATTGCTGTCGGGTTTGCCTGATGATGGCCAGACAATTAATTCTTAACTGGGAAAACGTCCAAACACTTGAAGAAATGATGGATTTAATAGAAAATAGCACCAAAGCAGCGAAGTTGATCACTACGGCTGCTGCCGAAGTTTGACTTGTTGTTAATTTTTAGCTCAATACAAGAAATAAGGCTCAGATCGTTCATACCGCGATCTGAGCCTTATTCTTTCTCGTCGACGTTTTTGATTTGTTTTAGGTCGTAATAGGTTGCCTGGTAGACGTAGTAGTTGAGCCAGTTAAAGAACAAGAGGTTCGCGTGGCTTCGCCACTGGACCTTTATTCCTTTGTCCGGATCGTCGTCGATGAAGTAGTTTTTCGGTACTTCAATATCGAGCCCTTTGTTAACGTCCCGTAGGTATTCCCGTTGCAGCGTATCCTTGTCGTATTCGGAGTGTCCCATGACAAAGATCTGTCGTCCTTTTTTGGCACTGACGACGTAGACGCCGGCTTCCTTGGAAGTCGAAAGGATCGTGAGTTCCTTATTGTTTCTGATGTCCTCTTCCCGTACGGAAGTGTGCCTTGAGTGTGGGGCTTTAAACGTATCATCAAAACCTCGAAACAAGGGGATCTTTTCGTCGACGATCTCGTGGTCGTAAACGCCAAAGAGCTTTTTGGGCAGCTCGTATTTTGGGATCCCATAGTGGTAATACAGTCCCGCCTGGGCGCCCCAACAGATGTGAAAGGTCGAAAAGACGTGACTTTTGCTCCACTCCATGATCTCGGAAAGCTCTTTCCAGTAGTCGACGTCTTCGTAATCCAACGTTTCTACGGGCGCTCCGGTGATGATGAGCCCGTCAAAGTAATCGTCTTTGATCTCGTCGTAGGTTTTGTAAAAACTTTCCATATGCTCGTGGGAAACGTGTTTTGAGTCGTGGCTTTCTACCCTTACGAGGGTGATATCCACCTGCAGTGGCGTGTTTCCGACCAGGCGCAGGAGTTGGGTCTCGGTCACGATCTTGGTGGGCATGAGATTGACGATCGCGATCTTTAGCGGTCGGATGTCCTGGGTCATGGCCCGTTCCTCGTTCATGACAAAGATGTTTTCATTTTCTAAGATTTCATAAGCGGGAAGCGCTTTTGGTATTTTTATCGGCATATACTTTCCTGCAAAAAATAAGATGTTACCATTATAACGCAAACGGGCGGAAGTGAAATAGAGAAAAATTAATTAAAGTTAGTAAAACTGACTTAATTTATCTTAAATTTGGCTGCATCGTTTGCAAATTTTCGGAGAAAAGGAAAACCGCAGCGTGCGCTACGGTCTGAAAAAAATGAAATCATGAAATGAAGCTTAATATTTAACGTGTTTATTAGAGGCCAAACGCGTCCTGGATTAAATCCAGCTGAGCCTGTGAGAAATTGCCTTTGTTTTGTTCCAAGAACTGCGTGATGGTTTCGATGTGTTCTTTATGGGCTTCCGCTTTGCCCTGTTCTTTGGCTTCTTTGATTCTTTCTTCTACAGTTTTGTCTTGACTCATTGCTTCCTCCATTATACAAGATTTTACTAAATTTTTCTTCTGTGTGTTAAAATTTTATACCCAAAAACGACTGGCTTAACAAGGAGAAGCGGAAAAAAGAACAGTTGCTTCATTTGTAATTGATCAAGTTTACGGTCTAATCTTAAAGGTAAGCCCCTTACTCGATTAATTTATAAAAGCATAAACAGATTATATATAATATTAAACAGAAGTTATTTTCCGATAGTTGTTCGTCGAATTATCTAGTTTTATAACTTACTGAAAACGTTTATATAAAAATTAAATCAAGAATAAAAGCTTGATCTGTTTTTAATCGGTTTAATAAATTGAGGTTTTATTTTATTAAAGGAATTAGTTATGTTAAGTTCTCTAAAATTAGCGGAGAAAATTTTAAAAGATAGTGAATACCCTCTATCCGGTGAAGAAATTTGGGAAAAAGCAATAGAACTCGGTCTCGATAAAGAGACTAATTTAAACGGTAAGACACCTGCTAATACTATTCTGGCTCAAATCTATACTAATATGAAAAAACCAGATACGATTTTTGGAAAAGTTGAGGGAGAGGGTAAGTTTTATTTAAAAGATGGTTTTGATAGTTCGAGATTAGATATAAAAAGACCAGAAAAGGTAAGTTCGAATTGTAAAAATTACAATGAACGAGATCTTCATCCTTTACTATCTTACTTTGCTTTTCATGATAATCACTTTAACTGCATTACTAAAACAATTTATCATGAAGGTTCAGAGAAGAAAGAAAAGGGTCTAAATAAGTGGATACATCCTGATTTGGTTGGGGCCTATCTGCCTTTTAATAATTTAAAAAATGAAACGATTGACCTTTCAAAATTATTTTATGATAGCTTATATCGTCTTTTTTCGTTTGAAATGAAAAAGAAGATAACTATTGGTAACTTAAGAGAGTCTTATTTTCAGGCAGTTTCAAATTCAAGTTGGGCTAATGAAGGTTACCTTGTTTCTCCGTATTATCAATTTGATGAAACATTACAAGAGGAAATGATAAAACTGAATGATGCTTTTGGGATTGGTTTTATAAAACTTGATGTAAATGATATCAAAAAAAGCTCAGTTCTATTTCCGGCCACTTTCCATGAAAATCTTGATTGGAAAACAATTAATACTCTAGCTAAAGTAAATCCTGATTTCGATAAATTTTTAAGAAATCTAATTTCAGATATAAGAGGATCTAAGGTACATACATCCGATTACGATAAAATTTTGACTGAAGATCAAATCTATGCTCATATAACCCAAAAAAACATAAAGTAATTGTACGAGTTAATCTAATAAAGTCTACTAGAAAAAATCAATTAGAAAATCCCCACTTGCTACAATTTTTAAAGAAGCTGTAGTTATACGATTATTCAAAAAAACAGAATGCTGCATTTAACTGTTGAGAAAATTCAGTGAGAAGGAGGAAGGATTATGATTGATGCTTTTGAGATTTTAAGTATTTTATTTACTTCGATTGTTCTCATGATATTATTCGTGATTCTGATTCAAAAAATAATAATTACTGTACATTTACTTAAAACAATAAAAAAGGACTCAGAGCAGAACAAAACTGATGATCCTGAGTCCAATAACATCAAGCCTAATTCGAAAACGCCGAACATGAATTAGACTTATTTAACTAATTCTAGAGGCGTCTATAAATGCCTCTTTTTTCTATAACTTATTATACCAGGGACTCAGAACAAAGCAAAAAATCTGAGTTCAATTATAATAATCCACCTAATTCCGTCGCCAAAAAATGAATTAGGTAATTTTAACTAATTCAGAGGTGGCTTCAAAGACCTCCTTCTTTTATATTTATCATACCAAGGTTTTAGGTTTTAAAACAGATATTTTTTTACTTTCGTCTGATTGAAAAACTTCGAAAAAGAAAGAGGCTGTCTAATGCACAGTTGTAAAAAATTAGGAAGCTAATAAATCTTAACTATAGATGGTCGGTTATCAGGCTCCTCTTTCCTAAATACAGGTGTTATCCCAGACTCTCTCAAATTAACCTTTCTAGTTTTTCTTTTGATTGATACAACTTTTGAATTTTAACCAATTTTTATGAATTTTATTCATGTCAAACAGTTTCATTTGAAATAAACCAAACTGAAAGAAATGCATATTAAGCAAAGAAAATGTATATTATTCATAGTAAACCTAACTAGGAAGGTTATAAACGCAATAATTAATTCAATTATCTTGGCACGATATTCTTAAAATCCGCAACTTACTTTCGCATTTTCCATGTAGCAGGCAACACTGAGCCGTTTTATTCCGGACGGCCATGGAATTTGACAAAATTCCGAGGATGTGGTTTATTCCAAATACTGCATATTATTCATCGTTTATGCAATTGCTTCTGTTGGTATTTGGTTAGCTCGAAGTCTCTTAAGTTTTAAGAGGCTCCGGGCTTTTTTTGTTTTTAAATTTAAGATGCCGCCACAAAAGTGGAAACATTTGAATTTACTTTTTACCCGGATTTTCACGTATTTTAACGTTGTCCTTTTTGCTTTATTCGTAAATCCCTGATCTTCTTTCTCCATTGATTCAGTAGGAATTTAGAAATTGAAGATAAGCTGGTCGGTGGTATTAAGCTTACCTATGCTTTTGTGAGTTTTTGGACTTCCAAGACCTACTATTTAAGCTCAGATCCTTTTTGTCGAGGCACTTTACTTTGGTTAGAGATTTAAAAGTAGCTTCATGGTGAGATTGGGAATCTTAAGATTTAAGGTTTAGCTTTGCTTTTTGATCTTGAGTTTAGTGTCTTAGGTTCTTTGGTCGTCTGTTGCTTACTTTTTGATAGAGCTATTACAAACTTTTTCGAAATCTCATAAGACGTATTCGTCTTTACT
>CANRHG010000025.1 GCA_947630385.1 uncultured Eubacteriaceae bacterium | reverse complement strand
TTAATTTTAACCTTCTCGTCGGCTTAGTCGGATAATTTATGAAAATCTAAAATTTTAGTTTTTTGGCCATGCTATCATATTTAATATTAATATAATATTAGGAAAACCATGAAGCTACAGCTTTACCAAAATTTGAAAAAGCATTACCAACTTTTTTAGCTCCTGCTTCAATGCCATCAAGTATATTATCGGATACCCATTCTGTAGCTGTTTTCCCAGTTAATTTTTCAATACCTAAATTAGCTAAATAACCTAAACCACCCGTAATAGCAACTACTGCTATACCAGGAGCTGCTACTGTACCTAAAGCAGTGGTAACTGCAGCACCGGCAATAGTTCCGGCTACATATGTCAAGCCTACATCAACAGCAGTTTCAGTAGCCCATTCTGCTATAGCTCTCTGACCACTAATTTTTCCGCTTTTATACTCGTCATAATTACTAAAACCATTAGTTACCCCAGAAATAATAGCTGGAGCCCAGGATGCCGCAGCCTTTGCTGCACCGTTTTGGCCCTTTAGACTTTTTATTGTATTTTGAAAATCTTGATAAAATGGAGATGTTTTGTTGAATAAATTATTTCTGAAACGAGTCCCTATATTTGTAGCAGAAGAGGCTCTTCCAAGTGGTTTTAATCCAATAGCATTTTTTAACCACCAAACGAAAGATTTTTTACTTCCAACAGCATTTCCAATTTTTTTATAGTTATTTAATTCTTTAGAGGCATTATTTAAAAAATCATAAACATTTAAACCATTTTTTGCTAAGTCAGCCCAAGAATCCCCATTTAAAATATTTCTAATTAGACCATACATTGTACCTATGTATCCAGAACCAGCTAATAAAGTACCTATCATTTTATTGTTAAAAAATGAGGAAATAGCCCCAAATATAGAACTTTTTCCTCCATTTTTTTCAATAGAAATACTGACATTTTGATTATCTAATTCTGTATACTGTTTATGAGCTTCTGAGAGAAACTGCTGATAAGATCCTAATGCATTTTTGAAATTATCTAATTTATTAGATAGTTGATTAGCTGTGTTATTAATGTTATTTTCGCATTTTATATCCCAATCTAAGTCCTTTATAGTAGATTGAAATTCGGAGCTTATCTGGTTAAGTTTAGATTTTATTAAATTTAGATTTTCTCCGGCAGAAATTAATTCTGAAAAAGTTACAGAAATTCGTGACATAAAATAATTAATTTAGAATATTTTTCCTTGTTCTTGAGCTTTTGCTGTTCCTTCTTTTTCTGCAGCATCGTAACCTTCTGCTGCTTGAGTTAGGAAATTACCATATTCTTGCATATCCTTTGCAAATTGTTCAAAATTTTTTTGCATACCAGCAAATTGTTTTTGCTGTGTCGTTATCGTCGTTCCTTTCATCTTATTAGCTGTCGAATTAACTTCATTAAGCATTGTAGTATAAGCATTTGAAATATTTGTTGCAGCTGATAAGAGCATTTGCGCTTTATCTCTTAGTACACCTGAATCTACAACTACTTGTGCCATAAAAATCCTCCTTTAATTTCCACCAGTCTTAAGAGAACTGGCTCTGCTTGTTAGATCGTTTTCTACACTTTTCATTTTTTGAGCGTATTCTCTTAAAAAATCTACGTATTTTTGTAAAGCTTTATCGGCAGCTGTAAAAGTTGACTTATAGCTTTCGATACGTTGATTAAAAGCATCACTTGCTTGTCCTTTATAATTAACTCTTAAATCTTGAACAGCTGTATAAACATTGTTATAAGCTTTTATAAAATCTTTTGCTTGATTTTCTACTTTACTAGCTGAAGATTCTAGTTCTTCAGGTGTTATATCAAAATTCGTTCCTGCCATTTGATAACTCCTTTTTAATTTAAATTGTAAGCCTTTTGCCTATTTTCATCATCTTCCTTTTTTATTCGATCTACAGTAAATTGTATAGTGTCGACTAATTTTTCCATCTGATTTTTTGTTCTTAGTAATTCAGATTTTAATCCCCTTAGTTTTTCTTGGAATTGTGATGAAGCTTCTCCTTGCCACGATGATTTTAAATCTGCCTCGATTTTGTCTATTTTCTTTAATTCCTTATTTAAATCTTCAATATTTGTTTTTACAGATGTAATTTGAGATTTTACTTTGTCGTAATTAATTCTATATTTCATTTTTACAACAATAAAAGCTCGCTATTATCTGAGAGTTCATACTCAGAAAAAGTAGCATTTCCGTTTAATTTTTGGTTAGTCTCTCTCTCAATTAAATCTAAATTATTGTCAATTATATTTACACCAAACTTTGAGTTTAAAATATTCATTATTAAGAATATAACATCAGAAATTTGCATATTTAAAGGAACTGTAAAGTCAAAATCACTTCCAAGAGTTGGAATGTAAATGTTAATTGTTATAGTATTCATTGAAAAAAACCAAAATTTTTATCATCTTTTATAAAATAATATTGATCTTCTTTAAATTCCTTTATTATTGGCAAATATTCAACTTTTTTAGTAACTTCGTTATAAGCATTTGGAGCAATGAGAGAATTCTTACAGTGGACAAATAAAGTCATAAATAAACTATCATTGTTTCTTTCCTTAGTAAAATCAAAGCCACTAATAAAATAGATTCCATATTCTGGTTTATTAATATAATGTACAAGTTTTCGAAAGAAAGTAGCTTGTTCGTCTGTTATGGTTTCAAAAAATTTAGAATATTCAGGAATAATAATAAAAATTTGTTCATGATTCTTGTCTATTTTTTCAAGTCTATCATTTAATGAAGGTCGAAGAAGTTCAATAATTTTATCAAGTCTTTTCGAATTGTTTACGTAAACAATAGATTCTTTATCTTTAAAATACTCAAAACTACTTGCAATATCTATAAATAAACATTTTTTGTTATGTTTATCTAAATTATTAATAATTCTCTCGTAAAATTTAATAAACTCTTCTTTTTTATTCATATAAAGACTTAATTTGAAGTCTTCAGTTAAATTTAAACCATATTTTAATAAACCAGATTCTGATTCAGCAAGAATTAGACTATTCTCATTTGATTCAATCGGCTCTAAAATGTTAGATTCTATTTTATCATCATAATCTGAATTATGATTTTCTTTAATATTTTCTTTTCTATTAATTGAAGTTGGTAATCTGCCTTTCCATTCTTCTCGAATTTTTTTATACAGAGCTTTTATATTATTTAAATATGAAGAACCGTCTTTATTTTCTAATGGTAAAGCAAATTGAAATTCAACGATTTGTTTTTCTACTTTTGTGATGCCCCTACCTGGAATATTCTCTGGTATAATAGGAGATCTTAAATTATGAATATCAATATAATTATTAGGATCATTTAATCTTAAGGTATAAAAACTAGAAACGTTATCTATTATCTTATAATAAATGGAATTTTTCGTTACTCCAGTAATTAAAAAATAGATCCCGTAGGTGTTTCCTGAACTTATAATCTCTAATAGTTCATCGACGAGTTCTGGATATCTATCATGGAAAGGAGCATAATTATCTATTACGACTAGGATTGCTGGCAGAGACTCTAAATTACTTTTTCTAAAATCTCTAAAATTAGAGGTAGAATATTCTTGAAAAATAATTTTTCGCTCTTCTATCGTTCTTTTTAAAATTTTTATTATCTCGTTTAATTTTTCACTTTCATCAATAAAAGCTGTCCCCCCACAATGGGGTAATTCGTTAAGATAACCTAAATTTCTTCCAGAAAAGTCAAAAGCGTAAATATTAAGTTCTTCTGGAGTATATTTATAATCTACTATCATAGAGTAAATTAACGTATCAATAAACGTTGTTTTACCCATTCCTCCCGCGCCGTAAAGAATAATATTACCTGTCTTATCAAAATTTATTGTTAAAGGACTCTGTTCTTGTTCTTTTATAAAATCTAATATTCCTACAGTTGCACTACATAAACCTTTTTCTTCTTTTTTTATTTCACTTAATACTATTTTTTCCTTAAGTACCGGAAGCCATAAAGGTTTAGCTTTAAGATTTTTTTCTTGACTAACTTTTATTATTTCTTTTGTAACGGCTTCAATTTGACTTTGTTCATAATCTTTAATAGATTGATCAATTTTTTCGCTTCCTATAGTTCGAGCTACATTGTCAATCATTTTAACGGTTACATCGTTATCAGAAATATAACGTTTTGTAGGATAATAAGGAGCTCCGCTATAACCTGATTGAACATAATCAAATATTTCATCGTATCCAATTTGAACGTAAAAACGACCTGGATTTTTAATTAGAGCTGCATCAGGTTTATTTATAATTTCAATACTATCTTGTTTATCTGCTACTCTTAAACAGATCTTAAATTTAGAATTACTCCAGATTTGAGGATCTACAATCCCAGTTGGTCGCTGCGTAGCTAAGATTAGATGTATTCCACTACTTCGCCCTACTTGAGCTACTCTTTTGAGTTCATCTAAAAAATCGGGTTGTTCTGTTCTAAGTTGTGCAAATTCATCTATTATGATAACTAAGTGAGGAAGAGGAACTGTTAATTTACCTTCCTTAAAATACTTTTGATAACCGTTAATATCTAGTTTACTTAATCCTAATTTTAAAGCTGATTGATTTATAATTTCTTGCCTTCTATTAATTTCAGCATCAATTGATATTAGAGCTCTATATAAAATATTCGTAGTTAGATTTGAAATTGTAGCGGCTAAATGTGGCAAGGCAGGAGAAAAGGTTTTTTCAATAAAAGGACGGGCCATATCTCCTCCTTTAAAATCAATAAGCACAAAAGCAACTTCGTTAGGGCTATAAAATGTAGATAAAGAAAGAACAAAAGACTGGAGAAATTCACTCTTACCGGAACCTGTAGTACCAGCTACAAGCCCGTGACTCCCATGATAATCTTCATGTAAATCTAAATCGAAAGTTTCATTTCCTCCCATTACTCCTATTGGAACCGCAAGTGATTTATCGGCATGATTATTCTCCCAATTTTCACGAATATTTAAATCTTCTACATTTCCGACTTTAAACATTTCCAAAAAAGAAATTTTTTCTGGAATACTCATCTCACCTAATTCATGTTTAATAGATAATTTAGATAAATTTAAAGCAAACTTTTCTAAACGCTCTCTATCAAAGGAATCTAAATTAAATCTAATAAATTTGTTTTCATTTTCATTTTTTGTATAAAAGCCTATTCTATAATTATCACTTTGAATAATTGTTTCAGTGGATTTAGGTAATTTATTAATATCACCGTAAGCAAAAATTGAAGTGAATTTTAAAGTTTCGTCGCTTTTATATAAATATCTCGAAAATGATTCTTTCTCTAGTAAATCTGGACTCGAAATAATAAAAATATAATAAGGAGAATTCTCCTCTGAATTTTCTTTTTCTTTTTGTATTTCTAATTCTTCATTTATCTCATTAAAAATATAATGAACTTCTTCTTTATTTGTTGCGAAATATCTTATTCTTTTATCATTACTCCAAGTATGAGGCAAATTCTTGAAGGCTTTAAACTTATAAGCTTCACCAGGAGAGCTAATAAAAACTAGCTTTACTTCATCGTAAGAATGTAAAGCGATTAAATTTAATATAATTTCATCAAGAACTAAATCAATTTTCTCCTGATGCCCTACTAAGCCAATTGTTTTGTTATCTTTTAGATTTATAGTTATAGGAACATTTGTTATCGAATTATATTTTTTCTTAAGATTACTCGGTAAATCTTTTAAAGAATCTTCCTCTAATTGAAATTCCTCTTTTGGTATTTTAAGTTTTACATTGAAATCTCTTTGTCCCAGCCCCAACCTGACTAAAAGAAAATCTGAATCCTCAGTCGAACGTTCCCATAAATGAAACATCATCCTATCATTATCTAAATACTTTAATAGAGTTCCTGGGTCCGGATAAAGTTCATTGTTAAGTAAAGCAATCGATCGTTCTCTTTTTTTCTCTAATTCTTTATCTATTTTATTGATATATTGATTGTATTTTTCAACTCTAAACTTTTCTTCAGCTTTAATACTTCTTTTTTGATAACTTCGTAATAAAGTCGGCCATAGAAATGTTCCAATTAGCATACCTACAGCCACAAAAGCACTACCTAAGATACTTAACAAATTACCTCCATTGGCAGCGCTAAATATCGAAAGAGCTGTACTAGCTAACATAATAATTCCCATGGTTATACTAGGACCTAAGGTTAAAATAGCTGGAGTTTTATCAAAATGTTTAGGAGTGGGAGGAGGACTAATTTCAACTTCATCGTCTTTTAAAGACTTTACAATTCTAGGAGTTCTAACAAATGTTTTATTATTGGAAATAGGATAAGGACTGTCTAAAAGTTCATTATTTTCTAAAATTAAATTGTTTACAGTAGCATTTTTGGATATAGCAATCTTCTTATCCAAATAGACTATTGTTAGCCCCATAATGTAAATTTCGTCATACAGATTTAATTTTTTTTCTGAACAACGATGCCCATTTACATATAATTTCCCAAGCGGCTTTAATTCTTTTACTATAGCTCTTCCAGATTTGTCTTTATATAGGCCAACATGTTGACTTCTAGAAATGTAATTGTTTCTATAAATGATATCGTTCTCATCGTTTCTTCCAATAAAATACTCACTTTCATTTGGAAAGAAGTACTTATTATGACCAATTTTTAAATTCTCTAAATCTTGAAAAAAAACGTTTATTCTATTATTAGCTTTTTTAAAAGTTATATAGTCCCCGTCTTTAATTTGTTCGTTTTTACTTATTATTTCTTTATTTAAAAAAGGTTGATAAGAATCATGAGGTTTAACAGTTAGAAAATAATCACTAGATTCATTCGTCTGAAGCAATTCAATTGATAAATTAAAATCAATCGGTAAACCTAAATCTTCAAAAAAAAGCGAATTATTTTTATTTTCTAAGATCTCACTAAGAGGAATTCTCGTTATTGAAGAATCATAAAAAAAAGTAACTAAATAATCTTTTTTACTTCTAACCATCTATATTAAGATTAAGAAAAAGCGTTTCCACATTCATTACAAAATTTAGCAGTAGCAGGGTTTTCTTTACCACATTTACTACAACTTTTATTTCCAATTGGTTGACCACATTCACTACAAAATTTGGAAGAAGATGGTATAGTACTTCCACAATTTGGGCAAGTAATCTCTGTTATGATTTTTTCTCCACAGTTGGAGCAAAATTTATCACTTTTTTTATTCAGACTTCCACATTTAGGACAATTAACTGTTTCCTGATATTGATTTGTTGAGACATTTTGTCCTATTTCTGAAAAAGCCCTTCCAAATTGTCCTGCTGTACCTAAACCCATACCTAATCCTATTCCAGCGTTTGCAACACTTCCAGAAGATGGATTATCTGCAAGTTTTTCTAAAATATCTAAAGACCTTCTTTGAGTATAAAAATCTCCCCCTAAAGCTAATTCTTCTTTATATTTTTGTAACTTTCTATATTCTTCAGGACGAGGAGCGATTGATTCACAAAAGAAATTAATGATTTCTATTCCAAATCTTTCAAATTCTTCTTCTAACTTTTCTTTAAAAGCCTCAGATATCTCAGTTAAATACATCGATACTTCAAGAAAAGAAATATTCTTCTTTATTAAGTATTCAGCAGTTACACTTTTAATAACTGAATTTATTAAACCGTTAAAATATTTTAAAATGATCTGGTAATTAGTAACTGTTCCTCCAGGAATAGCGCCAATTATCTGAGATACAAAAGTTCTAGAGTCTTTGATTGTAATTCCATATTGGCCTCTAGCTCCAATATTTAAAATAACTCCATATTTTGGATCTTCTATAGGAATCGGTGTAGTAGTTCCCCATTTTAACTCTAAATTTGCTGTTTTATTTATGAAATAAACTTCTGCGGAAAAAGGAGTTTTCCCACCAAAGGGAAGATTTACTAATTTATTTAAGATAGGTAAATTACCAGTTGTTAATGTATGGGTCCCAGGTCCGAAAAGATCTAGGGCTTCACCCCCCTTAAAAAATAAAGCTTCTTGTCCTTGATTTACAATAAGCTGAGATCCTAGGACAAAATTATCGGAAGGTTCTTTATATATTAACCATTGCGGGCCTGCTAAAGTTCCATCAAATTTTATTCTATCTAATATCGCCATAGATAAATCTCTCTTTAAGTCTATTTAACATCCTTAAGTATTTCTGTAAATAAAACTTTATATGAATCGTCTTTTGCCATTTTATTAAAGTAATTAATCATTTCATTTTTATCACTGGTTGTCCCTAAATTGTAAGCTTTAAGAAATAATTGTTTTACTTCTTCAGCAGACGGATTTAAACGCTTTTTAAATAACCCCTCAAGTTGTGTCCATCTGGCTCGAACTTTACGGACTTTTGCTAAATAAAAAAGTGAAGCCCAATAATTCGGCATTAAATCTATAGCTAGATGAGCTATATCTGTTTCGTCACAACCTACGACTTTTAAAACCGTATCAAAAACTTGATCTTTCTGAAAAGTGGGAGTTTGTTCGTATCCTTCTAATAAAGCTTTTTGTAAATGGCTATCTCCAGGAAGAAAAACATTAACTAAACTATTAAATGTTTTTTTCTTTTGTTCTGGAGTATAAGCCAAATTGTAAGCTTTTCTGTAGGCAGGGACGCAAGATAAATAGCCATCTCTAAAATCTCCACCAGTAGAAGCATAACCCAACCAAGCTGACCATAGATTTGGATCTATATTTATGATTTTTTTATAAGCTGTGTTAGCATTTCGAATATCTCTTAAGTTTAAATATTGATTAGCTTCATTAAATAATTCATCAACATCTTTACTTTCAATTCCGTAAACGTGTTTTGTGATATTTTGGGTTATATTATTAATAATTTTTTCTTCTTGAATCATTATTTTAGAATGACAATATTCACAATATCCAAATTCCTGCGAGTCATCTAAAACAATATCACCACCACATTGTTTACAAGTTAATTCAATAAGTGCCACTTTATCTCCTTTTATAATTTTGATTAAATACTGGAAAATCCCCCAGTTAAGAAACATAGATCTGCTTAATAAACTGGGGGACAAAATTAATTCTTAATTAAATTTTAGTTAAAAATAGAAATATTTATTTCGGGTTTCAGATTATTAATTAAACCTCGTTAGAATCACTAGAATTTGATAAAGATTTATAACCGTAATTTTGTTGCTTCAATCCTAATTTAAAGAATGCTGATTCTGTAGCTGAAATAGCAGCCCGATAATAAGCCCGTCTTTTTTGTTGTCTAAAAGTATCGTCTAACATTTGACTAATAGCATTCATTATTGAGGATTTTTCCTGGAACATTAAATAAATTTCAACATAAAGATAAGTTCCTACTGTCGTATTAGAAATAACAATCTGAGAATCTTTATCTATATCTATGGTAATACATTGCTCTTTTGAACCGAAAAGAGCACCCGATATTCCAGATCCAGCTTTAATTGTTGTAATTTGTGCTTTTAATGGATATTTTGTAACTTCCAGTTCCTTTAAAATTGTTTGTTCTAATGCGTCTCTACTCCCACCTGCACCTTCAAAAATGTACGATTCACTATACGAGGAAAAATGTCCTTTGGCCATAAACCCCTCCATTGTATTTATTTAGGTCTCTGATAAATATTTGTCTTATTTTAGAGATTCTTATTCAGTGACCACCACAATTTTAGCATAAAATGAAAAGGAATACATAAAAGACAATAATAAGTTATTCACAGCGAAAATGTTAATTTTAAGATTTTTTAGGAAGCTCCCAATTGAAGTTGTCAGTTAATTTATCCGAGGAAACGTAGCCGTTATCAGTCTAAATCCAGAAGAACTTGGCGAAAAACGACTGTTCTTTAACTGGAGCTATTCGATCTTTTCGATTCATCTGACCGAAGAAGAAATCGTCAGCGACATTTCAGCCAGCACGGATGGAAGAATACTAGTCAAAAAGTAACCTAAAATTCTACAAAAGACGAAGGTTACTCTACTAGCCGAGTGAAATTAACGACCTGGATGGTTTTGTTAGGCAGGTCAAGAAAGAAAGTTCTTTTAGTAATGCTAAAAACTGTACAGTGCAGGAATCCAGGTCTTTCCATTGACGAAAAGTCGGAGACATAAGCCAGATTTCCCATTTGCAAAACCGTTCAGGACTATGTTTCTTTCGATAGTTTCGGTGATAAGCTCATCGGGCGAAAAATAAAACCGCGGGTCTTCCCGGTCCTACTCCCAGTCTTCATAATAATAAGAACCATCATCGAAAAAATTTTCATCGTATTCTTCCGAGATATAGTATTTCTCTCTGTTGATATCGCTTAAGTTTTCGACGAGCTCGTCCCGTTCTTTTAGAAGGTCCTCTCCCGCGCTCTTAAAAACGTCTGCCTGGATTTTCTTATCTTCTTTGCTAAATTCGTCCAGGAGATCTATAAACCACAGACGCTGGTTTTCCGGAAGCTTTCGCGCGAGCTCGTGAAGGCACTGCTTAGTTCATCCCGGTTTCATCCGTCGGTCCTTTTTTCGACTTCCCCTAAAAACGTAAATAAGTTCATGGCGTTCTTTCTTCCAGTTTTAAAAGCTTTCTCTGCTCTTTAACGAAATCGACGATCCCTTCTTTTTTGTTCTCACCGACGGCCCAGATGTAAAGACAGGCGAGCGTCCCGTACGGTTTGAACAGATTATGATAATAGTCGAAGACCTCATCGTTTACTTCTTCCAGTCCGTACATGATCTTAAGACCTCGGTTTAAAGCGATATCGCCTCTGGTAAAAACGTCGGTACGCCCCAGACCGAACATCAAGATCATCTCCGCCGTCCACGGCCCGACCCCTTTGATCTTCGTCAGGTAACGGATGGCTTCATCATCGCTCATGTCTTTAAGCAGTGAAAAATCGAGTTCTCCGTCGGTGATCATCTGCGCGATACGTACGATCGTCTCGGCTTTTCTACGGCTCATCCCGAGCTCCCGAAGTTTATCCGGCCCGAGTCTTAGTACCGCTTGTGGGGTGATCGTTCCACAGCTTGCTTTGAGCCGGTCGTGCAGCGCGTCCTGGACCTGGACCGAGATCTGTTGACCGAGGATGTGATAGACGATCTCCGCGTACAGGTCTTCGTTTAGGTCGATGTCGACCGGACCGTAATAATCGATGACCTTTTCCATGATTCTATCCCGGCTCTTTAAATCCTCGAGGTCTTCTTCGGTGTACAAAAATTTCATTTGCCGTTAAAAAAAGTGCCGACCTAAAAGGATTCGGCACTGCAATTTTAATCTTCTACTTCTACTTCTTCGATTTCTTCCGGAATTTCAACCTCTTCTTCGATGGCTTCTTCCGGTTCCAAATCGGTATTGTCTAAAATTTCCACTTCCGTTGTGGCTTCACCCATCGCCGGGAATTCTTCGGTTAGGAGTCTTTCTTCGACTTCTTTATCGTCTTTCCAGATCCCGAGCTTCTTGGCTTCTTCGATGAGTTCTTTCCTAAAGTCCGGATGGGCGATCGAGATCAGATCCCTCGCGCGTTCCCACGTCGCCTTTCCTTTGAGATTTACGATCCCGTATTCGGTCACGACGTACTGCGTATTGGCCCTGGTATCGGTGATGACCGAGCCCGGAGCAAGGGTCGGCACGATCCGGCTCTTGACATTCCCCTCTCTGTCCTTAAAGGTCGAAGACAGGCAGATAAAACTCTTACCGCCCTTGGACTTATAAGCGCCAAGGACGAAGTCGAGCTGTCCACCCGCTCCGGAGATGTGCTTGGTCCCCGAAGATTCGGCTTCGATCTGACCGGTTAAGTCAATATCCACGGCGTTGTTGATCGAGACAAAGTTATCGAGCGCCGAGATACGGTCGATGTCGTTGGTATAATCGACGGAAGTAGCCATAACGGAGGGGTTGTTGTTGATAAAATCGTAAAGTTTTTTACTACCGGCCCCAAAGGCAAACGCCATACGGCCCTTATCGATGTTCTTGTTGGCTCCGGTGATCTTTCCGGCCTTTGCGATGTCTACGAACGCGTCGACGAACATTTCGGTGTGAACGCCCAGGTCTTTAAGATCGGACTCCGCGATCAGCTGTCCGACGGCGTTGGGCATTCCGCCGATTCCGAGCTGGAGGACGGCCCCATCCGGGATCTCGTTTACGATCAGCTCGGCGACCCGTTTGTCGACTTCCGTCGGTTCAGCGGACGGAAGTTCCGGCAGCGGGTTGTTGTCGCTTTCGACGATCATGTCCACGTCTTCGATATTGATAACGTTTTCGGTCCCGCCCGGAACGACGGGAACGTTTTCATTGACTTCGACAATGATCTTATTGGCCTTTTCGGCCACCGCCGCCAAGTGCGAGCTCGACGGTCCGAAATTGAAGTTTCCGAACTCATCCATCGGTGACGTCACAAAGACCGCGACGTCGACGTCTTCGTCCAGGTCTCTGTAGTATCTCGGAAGTTCCGAGTAGCGGATCGGCGCGTAAAAGCTGATGCCTTCGTTCATGGCTTTACGTTCGATCCCGCCCATGTGCCAACTGTTCCAGGTCAGGTGGTCTTTGGCGTTTTCAACGTCAAAGATCTTCGGACGGCGCATTAAGATCCCGCCACGGAATTTCAGATCCTTTAGATCGTCCTTTTCGATCCGTTCGGCAAGAACTTCATCGATTTTTTCGGGCGTCGTCGCGCACCAACCGAAGTCGATCCAGTCGCCGTCTTTGACGACTTCTACGGGTGTGACTAGTTTTTCTTCGTATAATTCTTTTACGTCCATTTTAAAAAAAGCCGCATTGCTGCGGCTGTAAATTATTCTTTTTCAGCTTGTTCTTTCTTTAAAGCTTCGGTAATGAGTGGGACGATCTTAAGGCCGTCTCCGACGATTCCGTAGTCCGCCACTGAGAAAATCGGCGCGGATTCGTCTTTGTTGATGGCGATGATGACGTCCGATTCTTCCATCCCGGCTAAGTGTTGGATCGCGCCGGAGATACCTACGGCGATGTACAGGTTCGGACGCACGGTCTTACCGGTCTGTCCTACCTGACGGTCTTTTTCGACCCAACCGGCGTCAACGGCCGCGCGGCTGGAAGACACCGTTCCGCCTAAAGCGTCAGCCAGTTCTTCGAGGATCTTGAAGTTTTCCGGGGACTGCATGCCACGTCCGCCCGATACGAGGACGTTGGCGTCCTGGATGTCCATCTTATCCGTGATGTTCTTGATCTGGTCGATGATTTCCATATTGACGTGATCTTCGAGATCCGGGATGTCGACGGCGATGACTTCAGCTTTCCTACCGGGGACGCGTTCGTTCTTTTGCATAACGCCAGGACGGACCGTCGACATTTGCGGACGGTGATCCGGGCACAAAATCGTAGCCATGAGGTTTCCGCCAAAGGCCGGACGGGTCATCATAAGACCTTTATCGTTTTCATCGATTTCAAGCTTCGTGCAGTCGGCGGTCAGACCGGTATGGCAACGTGCCGATACACGCGGAGCGAGGTCACGGCCGATAGCCGTAGCACCGAAGAGGACGATTTCTGGTTTGTAGTCTTCGATGACGGTGTGCATGACGTGAACGTAAGGTTCGGTCATGTACTTTTTAACGGCCGGGTCGTCGATGACGAGAACGCGGTCTGCCCCGTATTCGGCCAAGACCGGAGGAAGATCCTGAATATCGTTTCCGATGACGACGGCTGTTACTTTGGTGTCGAGATCTTTGGCCAGTTCCGTAGCTTTTCCGAGCAGTTCAAAAGAAACGGGCGTGATTTCCCCGTCCACTTGTTGAACAAAGACCATTACGCCTTTGTAATCTTCTTTACTCAATTTAATCTCCAAACTATATAATGAATTTTTCTTTCAGTTTTTCAATGACAAAATCAGCGGACTGTTGCGGTTCAAATTCAACGACTTTGCCTGGTTCTTTCAGCGGTTTCGGGAACGACTGTTTAACGCGGGTCGGCGAACCCTTAAGACCGATGTTTCCGTCGTCGATATCGATATCGTCGCGGGTGATGATCTTAACTTCTTTCTGATAAGCGTCGTGAATTCCGCCCGGGGTCATGTAACGCGGTTCGTTCATATCTCCGAGGGCCGTGATCAGCGCTGGCATCGGAACTTTTAGAATATCGGAGCTGTCTTCGTACTGGCGTTTTACGATGACGTGGTCGCCTTCGACTTTGATGTCTTCGGCGTAGGAAACGTTTGGAAGACCCAGGTGTTCGGCGATCTGCGGCCCAACCTGCGCGGTGTCTCCGTCAATGGCCTGACGGCCGGTGATGATCAGATCGTAGTCTCCGAGGATGGACTTGATCGTCGCGGCCAGCGTCGAAGACGTCGCCCACGTATCGGCCCCACCAAAACGGCGGTCGGTCACGAGGTAAGCTTCGTCCGCGCCCATGGCCAGGGCTTCACGTAAAACGTCGTCGGCCTGTTCTGGGCCCATCGAGACGACGGAGATTTTCGTATCCGGAATTTCGTCTTTGATCTGAAGCGCGGCTTCAAGACCGGCTTTGTCGTCCGGATTCATGATCGAGGGAACGCCTTCACGGATGAGCGTCCCGGTTTCCGGATCAAGACGGACTTCCGTCGTATCCGGTACTTGTTTTGCACAAACGACTATATTCATATTTCCTCCGATTATCCTAATAACGCACTGGAGATGACCATACGCTGAACTTCGCTCGTTCCTTCGTAGATCTCCGTGATCTTGGCGTCGCGCATCATACGTTCGACCGGATAGTCCCTGGTATAACCATAGCCACCGAAGAGCTGTACGCATTCGGTCGTGACGGCCATCGCGGTTTCCGCGGCAAAAAGTTTTGCGGTCGCGGCTTCGAGCGAGAAACGTTTTTGGGTATCTTTAGCGATAGCAGCCAGGTAGACCAGGTTCTTCGCGGCCTGGATGCGGGCGTACATGTCGGCGATTTTAAACTGCGTATTCTGGAACTTCGCGATCGGGCGTCCGAACTGTTTTCTTTCCTTGACGTAGTTGATCGCTTCTTCTAGGGCGCCTTCTGCGATTCCGAGAGCCTGGGCGGCGATTCCGATACGGCCACCGTCGAGGGTCGTCATGGCGATGGCAAAGCCACGGCCTTCTTTTCCGAGTAAGTTGTCTTTTGGCAGGCGTACGTCTTCAAAGACGAGCTCGGTCGTAGCCGAACCGCGGATCCCCATCTTCTTTTCCTTGGTCCCGATGGAAAAGCCCGGTGTGTCGGCGTCGACGATAAAGGCCGAAATCCCACGGGTGCCTTTTGACGGGTCGGTCATGGCAAAGACGATGTAAACGTCGGCTTCCCCACCGTTGGTGATAAAGATCTTGCTGCCGTTTAAGACCCATTCGCCGGTCTTTTCATCAAAATAAGCCTTCGTCTGTTGACCCGAAGCGTCGGTCCCGGCGTTTGGTTCGGTCAGGGCGAACGCGCCGAGTTTTTCGCCACTGGCCAGTGGCTTTAAGTATTTTTCCTTTTGTTCCGGTGTCCCAAACTTGCGGATCGGTTCGGATCCGAGTGAGGTGTGGGCCGAAACGATAACGCCGGTCGTGGCGCAGACTTTGGAGAGTTCTTCGACGAGCATGACGTAGGCTAGGGTGTCCAGGCCCTGGCCACCGTCGGCCTTGTCAAAGGGGATTCCCATAAAGCCGTACTTTTGGAGTTTTTCTACCGTTTCCCTCGGGAAACGTTCTTCTTCGTCGATTTCGGTTGCAATCGGTTTGACTTCTTTTTCCGCAAAGTCCTTAAACAGCTGTCTGAGCATTTCATACTCTTTACTGAGTTTGAAATCCATTTATTCCTCCTAAAAAAAGGTAAGGGTTTCCCCTTACCGTGAATTATTTTTTACTGTAATCGTAAAAGCCCTTGCCGGTCTTTCTTCCCAGAGCGCCGGCGCGGACCATCTTCTTTAAAAGCGGAGCCGGAGCGTATTTGTCCTGACCCGTTTCGCTTTGGAGGACTTCCATTATCGCCAGAACAACGTCCAGGCCGATCAAGTCGCCGAGTTCCAGCGGACCCATCGGGTGGTTGGCACCGAGTTTCATCGCGGTATCGATGTCGGCGGGTTCGGCCGTAC
>CANRHG010000024.1 GCA_947630385.1 uncultured Eubacteriaceae bacterium | reverse complement strand
ACCGTCGACCGCTCAAGACGGACCTTAGAACGCTATAAAGAGTTCGTCCTTAGGCGCGCAAATTACGACTTCCCGGCCACGATGACCGGCGAGATGTGCTCGATGATCACCAACCACATCATGCTCGGAAGTCCCGAGGCCGAGATCTACTCGCAAAAACTTCTAAGGCTTACGAAAAACCACCATGAACACAGTTCGAAAAAACGTATTTTCTGGGTCCATACCCTACCGAACTGGCAGGAATCGATGACAAAGATCTTTGAAACCGGCTCGCGCTGCCAAATCGTTGGATCGGACCTCTCGACGGACTTTTTCGGTCCGATCGACCCCGACCGCCCGTATTACAGCATGGCTTCGCGCGTGGTAAAAAGCGCTTACAACGGAGCTTCCGAAAACCGGATCCAGCGAATTCTCGATCAAGCCAAACTTTTAGAGGCCGATGGGATCATTATCTTTTGCCACTGGGGTTATAAACAAACGCTCGGTTTTTCCGGACTCGCCAAACAGGCCTTTGAAGACGCGGGTTTTCCAACACTCGTGCTCGATGGCGACGGGTGCGACTCCAGAAACGTCGCCGACGGACAGATGGTCACGCGTGTGAACGCTTTTATTGAACAGTTAGAGGGAATTAAGTGATCAGTTATTCATGTAAATACACACCCGTCGAGCTCCTCGCTGCTTTTGAGGCCAATCCCACAAAGCTCGATGGGGAAGAAAAGGACTTTGAGTACGCCGAAAGCTTAACGCACGCCAACCTTTGCTCGCACGCCAAGGCTTTGATCCAACAGGGGCGGGACAAAGACGAGCTTATCTTAATGGATTGTTGCGACTCTTTACGAAGAAGCTACGACGTCTTAAAACACGACAAAGCCTTCATTCGCCTGATGGATCTTCCCCACGACAGTGGCGAATGTGCCAAAGAGCGCTTTGCAAAAGAACTTCTAAACTTAATTGAAGATTATAAAACTTACAGTAAAAAAGACTTTAACCGGGAGCTTTTTATAAAAGCCTGTAAAAAAGCCGAATACGATCTTCCAGGCGAGGACTACATCGCGGTCATGGGCGCTCGCGTTTCACCACCGCTAGAGGAACTCATTTCCCGTTCGATCGGGCTTCCGGTCGTCAATCTTACCTGCAGCGGAAAACGCAACCTCGGTCCCCTACCCGATAACGCCGAAGACATGGGACTTGAAGAGCTCATCGGCTGGTACGCGGGGGCGCTTTTATCGATGATCCCCTGCATGCGTATGGTCAACGTTAATAAAAGAAGAAGACTGACCGAAGACGAACACCTCCGCGGCGTGGTCTACAATACGGTAAAATTTTGTGATTTTTACAGCTTTGATTACGCAAAACTCAAACAGGAAACCGACCTTCCGATCTTAAAGATCGAATCGGACTATATGCCCCAACCCTACGGCCAACTCTCAACGCGACTTGAGGCGTTCACGGAAAGCCTGGGACTTGAAGAGAAAAAGGAAGTCGATATGAATTACATCCAAAAAGGACTTTACGCGGGGATCGACAGCGGTTCTACGACGACGAACATGGTCGTTCTCGATGAAAATAAAAACGTGCTGGCCAGTACGATCGTCCGTACCGGAGCCAAAGCTCAAAACGGAGCCCAAAACGCGCTGAACGAAGTTTGTAAAAAACTGGGCGTAAAAAAAGAAGATTTTAGAAGCATCGTAGCTACAGGTTATGGTCGAAATAACATTCCTTTTGCTACACAAACCAAAACCGAGATCACCTGCCACGCCCACGGCGCTTTCTTCTTAAATCCACAGATCCGTACGATCATCGATATCGGTGGCCAGGACAGTAAGGTCATCTGTCTCGATGAGACCGGAAACGTTACAGGCTTTACGATGAACGATAAGTGCGCCGCCGGGACCGGACGATTTCTTGAAATGATGGCCAGAACCCTCGAAATGGATCTCGGTGAAATGAGCCTAAGGGGGCTCGACTGGAAAAAAGACCTTACGATTTCGTCGATGTGTACGGTCTTTGCTGAGTCCGAAGTCATTTCACTGATTGCCGACAACAACAGCGAAAACGACATCATCCACGGGCTCAACAAATCGATCGCGACCAAAACGGTTTCGATGGTCAAACGAACCAAAGGCACCCCCAATTATATGATGACCGGAGGCGTTGCCAGAAATAAGGGCGTCGTCAAAGAACTGGAACAGCGCCTGGGCGAGCCACTCTTTATCACCGACGAACCTGATCTGTGTGGGGCGATGGGCGCGGCTCTGTTCGCGCTGGAGGAAGGAGCTTATGCCAAAGCTCAATAACATCAAACTCATCGTAACGGATCTCGATAACACGCTTTTAAAACAGGACAGTACGCTTCCCGATGAGTTTTATGTAACTTACGAAAAGCTTAAAGACGCCGGAATTCCGTTGGTTCTAGCGAGCGGCCGTCCCTATCAGAGCGTTCTTTCAATGTTCGGGGATCTCCTAGACGACATGACTGTCATCACAGATAACGGAGCTTTGATCATAGAAAATAAAGAAGAACTGGTCTGCGACGAGCTGAAAAAAGAAGATTATAAACGGCTTGTAGATTTCACGATGGACGAAACACCCTGTGTTCCGATCCTATGTAAATTAGGCCCCGGACCTTCTTATACCGACAAACGGTACGAAAAATATAAGGAAGATTTGAGCCGCTATTTTGACCAACTGGAATATATCGATCTCAAAGGATTTGAAACCAAAGCTGGTAAGTTTTCGATCTATTGTCCGGATGAAGATAGCGCAAAACAGTACGACGAAAAGTACGCGCCAAATTTTAAGGACCTCGACGTAACACCAGCCGACGCAAAATTTGTCGACGTAATGAATCCTGGGATAAACAAAGGAAAAGCGCTTCATTTTCTAAAAGACCGTTACGGGATCGGAGACGACGAAGTATTGATCTTTGGGGATACGTTAAACGATAAAGAAATGCTCTCCCAAACGCGTTATAGTTTTATGGTTGAAAACGGAGACGAGAAATTAAGAGAGTTCGTAAATTACACCGCGCCGTCCAATGAGGAACGTGGCGTGCTACAGATCATCGAACAGATGTTAGAAGATAAGAATAATTAACTTTCGCCGGATTTGAAATCCGGCTTTTTTAATCCCAAGAAAAAGTTTTTTACAAATTTGGAAAAAAGTCATTAGTTTCCGAAAGTTTTTTACGAAAATGTAAAAAACTTTTAGATAATCTAAGGTGTGTTTATTTAAAAATGACCTTATACAAAATTCTCCTAACTTTCGATTGTTTAAAATCACCTGAACTTTAAAGTTAACAGCATTGATTTATTAAGTTTTTCGAGAATCGCACATTATTTTTATGAAAAACAATGTGTAATTGTCGAAATAAGGATTATCATGACCAACAAAGAGAAATTAAAAGAATTAATAGATACATCGGAAAACGGCATTATAACAACTAATCGTGCCACCATGGAAGGGATTTACCGAGGAGCTTTTTCAGATCTTATAAAAGATGGGTTTCTAAGCCGTTACGGACGAGGACTATATATAAAGAATGATACCTGGGAAGATGACTTTTATTTATTACAACAACGATACACCAAAGGGATTTACTCAAATGAAACTGCCCTTTACCTTCATGGTTACTGCGATAAAACACCTGCGAAATATACGATGTCATTTCCAAAAGGTTATAACGCCTCTTCATTAAAAAACGAAAATGTAATTACTAGAAGAGCAATTCCGAAAATTTATTCGTTAGGAATTATTGAAATTAATTCACCTTCCGGAAACCCGATCCGGGTATATGATCTCGAAAGAACGTTATGCGATATCTTGAGGGGAAAGAAAACGGATATACAAATTATAAATTCCGCGATGAAACAATACGTTTTAAATCGTAAAAAGAACCTACATAAATTGATACAATACGCTGATGTGCTTCACGTGAAAGAAAAGATTTTACAATATTTGGAGATTCTTCTTTGATAAAAAACTACGCAGTTAAAGGCATTTATAAATTACACCGCGCCGTCTAATGAAGAACGGGGTGTGCTACAGATCATCGAACAGATATGGGAAGATATGAACAATTAACTTTCGCCGGATTTAAAATCCGCCTTTTTTAATCCCAAATTTTTTTCAAATTTGCAAAAAAGCCTTCAATATTCCAAAGTTTTTTACATTTTTGAAAAAAAGTTATATAATTTAGTAAGTTTTTTACATATTTGTAAAAAACTTTTAGAGAATTAAGGATTAGATCAGCTAATGAAAGAAAAAATTATTCCCAGACCCAAGTATTTAAATCAGCTCACTAAGTTTAAAGACCAAAATTTCGTCAAAGTTTTGACCGGAGTGAGACGTAGTGGAAAATCTTCCTTGCTAAAACTTATGAGTGATCACTTGATCAATGAGGGTGTTAATGAAGACAATATCATTCAAATGAATTTTTCCCATATTGATTACGAAGATATGACTTATAGAGATATCTACGACCAAGTGAAAAAACGATATAACGGTGAACGCTTATATTTGTTTTTCGATGAAATCCAAGAAGTAGACGGTTGGGAAAAAGCTGTACTAACGCTTCAGGAAGAATTAGATTGCGATATCTATTTGACCGGATCAAATGCAAAATTATTATCGAGTGAACTGGCCACTTATTTAAGCGGTAGGTATATTCTTGTGCCGGTTTTCCCTCTAGATTTTAAAGAATTTTTAAACTTCAAAAACCTTTCCTTAATCAAAGAGCCGGACAAATTTAATCAGCTTACCTATTCAGCTTACGATCAAAACGGAACTAAAAAAGATTTATACGATTACTATTACGAGTATCTTAGGTACGGCGGAATGCCTGAAATTGCTTTAACGGAATCGGATATGACTAAGGAAAAAATTTTGGAAGCCATCTATTCTTCCGTCTTTATCCGAGATATTGAACACTACCTAGGAAATGAAAATACTTCTTTGTTGACCAGAATCGTCCGCTTTTTAGCTTCAAGTGTCGGTAGTTATATATCCACGAATAAGTTAAAAAATACCTTAACCAGTTTAGGTTGGCTCCATAAAAGTTCACTGCGTCACGACCGGATTCAAAAATTAATCGACGCCTGTGTCCACGCCTACTTATTTTATCCCGTAAAAAGATACGATACACAGGGCAAAAAAGAACTATTGACGCCGGGCAAATATTACATCGTCGATACGGGTATTCGTAATCAGATTCTTGACTATAAAACAAACGACCGCGGTCATCTTCTTGAAAATCTTGTCTTTTTAAAATTACAAAACGATGGCTTTAAAGTAAAAATTGGAAAGATCAGGGATTTCGAAATCGATTTTATAGCCACAAAAAATGAAAGAGATTATTATATCCAGGTTAGCCAATCGCTTGAAAATCCAGAAGTTTTGGAACGTGAACTTCGTCCGTTTAAAACTATTAATAATGCCTATAAAAAACTTATTATCACCGAGGATCGAAATATTTTTAACAGAAATATAGATGGAGTCGAAATCGTTAATGTAATTGATTTTTTACTGGACGAACGGATATTGACATGAAAAAAGCCGGTAAAATCGTGTGATTCTACCAGCCTTAAACTAAATAAAATAGGAGAAATTACCGCTAGAGCCGTATTCTTCCAGCTCCGGATCCTGCATTTCTTCTTCGTAGATGAGTTCGTCGTCAGTCTGTACCTCTTTTTTTTCGGTATTGGTACAGCCAATTGGAAGAAGCAGAAGCGGAATGAGTAAAAGTAACATCCTTTTCATGAGACAAATATACCATTTATTTGAAGATCACGGAGTTTATTTCGCAGGGATAAGTCCTCAGTGAAAACCAGAGCTTGACGGTCTCCGACAAAATCGGCAAAACGTCCGATGAGTTCATCTTCATGTTCGCCCGTATAGCGAAGCGGTTCATAACTGATGACCGGAACCTTAGAATTGACCTCAAGATTGTTCTTAAGGCCCAAACTAAATTGCTGTGCCATATGTGAAACGAACCCGTCCTGACCCGGTTTTGCGTATTCGAGTAAGTATGTTTCCCTGGCCTGTTCGTTCTCCAGTTCGGCCTGTTCGGTCTGGATCTCTATGTCGTGAAGCTGACTTTCATACCGGTCGATCTTCTTTTGGATTTTTTCGAAATCTTCAGCCAGACCGTCGTTGCTTTCCATCAGGCTTCTCAGTTCTTTATTCTTGTCTTCAAGATCCATGCTCTTTTCTTTGAGCCGCCAAACCGATTCTTCTTCTTTTATCTGGCGCTCTTCGCGTAAAGCGGCCAGCTTCTTTTTATTTTTTTCAATGAGCCCGTCCAGACTTTTGATTTTGTCTTTGATGCGCTCTTTTTCGTTACTTAAACCGTTACACAGTTCAAGGGTGACTTCCCGTCTCTTATTACCCGCTTCCCTGAGTTCTTCTTTTATCTGGGTCAGATCGTTTTCCAACTCCTCGATTTTAAAGTAGAGGCTCTCCGCTTCCTGATAAAATTTTTCAAAGTCCTGGGCATCTTGACGGTTATATTTTTTAAATAAGCTCTCGACCTCTTGTTCGCCATAAGTCCCCGTGCTTCCCATCGCTACCGGTACGAGTTTATTGGTCCTGAGATAAAAAGCGAAAATACAAACTAAAATTACAAAAATACAAACAAAGCAAATAAGAAATATGGGGACACGGGTTAAAACGTCTCCGGGGTTGGCAAGAGATACCCCAACACCGGCCACACCTAGGATAATTAGTATCAGGTAGACGTAGTTTTTAAGCGACGCGAGCTTAAAGGTTAGCGGTTCGGGCGCTTCTTTGCTGACTTTTAAGGTCTCATTTCTATAGGTATCGTAGTCTTTTTCAAGTTCCGTCCTATTGACCGTGAAGTCGTGTTTTAAGCCGTCCAAACGCTCCTTATAAACCTTCTCCTCTTCTTTGAGCTTTGATATCTTTTCGTCGATGACGCGGATCTCTTTGCTGTTTTTAACCTCATCTTTTTTAAGAAGCCCTCCGTTTTGATCGTCCTTGAGTTGCTCTTCGAGCTCTGCCTTCTTTTTTTGGGCTTCTGTAGTAGCCTCTTCTATAGACGTGATCTGTTCTTTGACGTCCGCGGCGATCTTGCTTTTTTCGAGGTCGATGTTTTCGATCTTTTCGTTGATTTGGGCGATCTTTCTCTCATTTTCTTTGATCGTCTCTTTCAACTTTTTCTGCGACTTTAAAAAGTCCAGGATCTCGTCGCGCTGTTCCAAAAGATCCGTATAATTGTAACGGGCCTTTAGTTTTTTTCTTTGGCTCTCCAGTTCACGCAGCTTTTTTTGCGGTCCGGGCGCACCGCTAGGGATCACAAAAGTTTCCTCGAAAATCGTGTCGGGTTTTTCAAGCACGTTTAAATCCCCATATTCGTTGAGGTACTCGCTGGTGCGGTCCGTTCCCTGATCGTCGGTGACCTTAAAACTCTGGTTTTTAAAGTCCCGGTCGATCTTAAGCCTTGTCCCCCCGTCGTCTACTAGGGTCAGGCTTCCTTTAAAGTCCGGTCCTTCCGGCGTAAAACGCTTTTGGTCTTCGTTGGACAGACCAAAAAACATCCCTTCCAAGAAGTAGCGGATTTCTTCGACCGCCTGCGGGTCCGCTCCCGTGATAAGGTTAAAGTTTTCAGAAAAGTCAATGATCTTGTTTTGATGAGACCCGAAAGCGTTCATCACAAGACGTAAAACTTTCATTTATTTCGTATACAATTTCTCCTTTTTTATTATTTCTTAATTATAGTTTAGTCTAAACGTCAGATAATAACAACTAAATTTTTATTAAATAAAGAATTCTTTAAGTTTTATCAAAGCTACGTTTAAGAAACCGCTTGCAAATAAACAAACCCTTTACTTATTTCTCCAGTCTAGTAAACAGGAAATTTATGACTAAAAAACTTAGCTTAAATGGCTCCTTAAGTCCCCTTCCTCCAAAACCTAAACTTTTTAGCCTAAAACCTATAATATTTTTAGATTTACTTGTTATTTTTCAGGTTTTGGGGTAGATTAATTAGTAACCCTCTAAACAGGGTGTTTCCACTCCAGACTATCGGGTTTGGAGCTCTCAAATTTCGGTTTACTTTCTTAATTTAAATTTTCTAAAACGAAGCTGCAGCAATTAAGGTAAATTATTCGTTTATTAAAAGTCGGTCGACAAGACAAACCTACGGCTATAAACAGAGCGATCTACCGTTGTTACAAATAGTCTAAAATGTCCATCTGCTGATTCCGGATTCATCCTGCCTCCTTTTGGAAAGAAATCATAACTGAACTTTTCCTACTCGGATGGTCTGGCAGTCCCCCGGCTTGAATTCCCGGCAACGGACCGGTACATTGATTTATCGATTGAGACCGTAATCCCTAAGGTTAAGGGCCGCGTTAAGATCCCGGTCGACGACTTCCCCGCAGTCACAAATATAGGTCCGGTCTTTCAGAGTCAGATCTTTTTTTAGACGGCCGCAGTTGTGGCATCTTTTGGATGACGGATAGAAGCGGCTGGCTTTAACTACTTGCGTTCCCTGTAGCTCGGCTTTATAGGTTATTTTTGAAAGTAGGTCGTAAAGCCCGCAATTCTGGATTGCTTTTGAGAGATGCCTGTTTTTCATGAGGTTACGCACAGCGAGGTCTTCAACGACGATCGTCTTGGGTCTCGACGATACGATGTCTTTTGAAACTTCGTGGTTGTAGGTGCCTCTCATGTTCCCTAGCCTTCTATTGGCTTTTTTGACCTTGCTTTTTTGCTTCCTGTAGCCAGACGTGGTCTTATCCCCGCCGTTTTGGCGGTAGATCCTTGAAAGCTTACGCTGCTCGTGTTTGATTCGTTTTTGCTGTTTTAGGATTCGCTTTTGTCGATTGATGTTTTCGTAGGTACGGCCATCTGAAACCGTAGCCAGGGTCTTAAGACCAACGTCGATTCCGATGACTTCGTCGGTAAGTTCAACTTCCGTCCTTTCCGGTTTAAAGGCGTAACTTAAATACCAATACTTCCCGTCAAAGAAGATATAGGGATCATAGACTTTATCCGGCATGTTGAACTTGACCTTCACCGGAGTTTTGATCCCCGATATTTTGATGTGACCGCGGTCGATCCTACGGTAGTTGTCGGTGCGCTGATAAAAAGACGGCCGGGTCTTGTCTTTTGATTTAAAGACCGGAAAGTTTTTCTTCCCTTTGAAAAATTCGCTTCTGGCCCTGCAGTAATTGGCGACCCCTTTTTTGATAATGTGATAGGGAATCTCCTTTAGCCAGGCATAGCTTTCAATATGGTCTCTTTCCTGACGAATCAGGTAACGGATGTACTTTTCCGGGATGGTTTTTTTCGTTTTTTTATAATACCGGTCCGAAATCGCTTTAGCCTCGTTATAGGCCCAGCGCATCGCTCCGGCATAGCGAAAAAAGCTCTGGTTCTGCGCTTCGTCCGGATAGAGCCTGACGTTTTGTCTTAGGTAGTCAATCATCCGAAAGCTCCTTTTTTAGTCCCTCCCGAAGACCGGGGAACTTACCTGAAAAAGAAGCGATCAAAGACATCATGTCTTCCACAAGCTCCTCTTCAAGTCCTTTTTCGTCTTTTCCGTCCTCTGTAACGATGATCTGCGTTCCGTTTAGATGGGCGATTTTTTCGATTAGTTCAAAGCCGAAGCGGGTCAGCCTGTCCTTAAAGCGGACAAAAACCCTGGCGACCTGCCCGTCCTCGATCATCTCGATCAGACGGTTGTACTGGCGACGCTTATCATTAAGTCCGCTGCCTACTTCTTTGAGCACGACCGGACGATTTAAACTGCCGGCTTTTTCGAGGATAGCTACGACCTGTCGCTCGAGATCCCCTTTTTTCTTTTGTTCATTTGATGAGACTCGGGCATAGATCACGTCGATTCTTTCGTTGTCCCTGTCGTCGTAGAGCATCCCCATCTCATCAAGCATGCGTGCGATCTCTTCTTTTGGATACAGGTGTCTTCCCGTTTCCGTACGGACGCTTTTTAGACGGCCGCTTTTTGTGTAGGCAAAGATCGTCTTTCTCGAAAGACCGAGCAGCTGCCCCGCTTCGCCGGATTTGTAAAATTCTTTCTTTAAATCGCTCCATTTGATCATGGTTTAATTATAAGTCATTGTCTAAAGAAAGTTGAATAAATATTATAATAGACAGTCTAAGTTAGCAGTGAAAAACCCTGGTTAACGTAACTATTCGTAAACTTAATCTTAAATTATCACCACAATTAAATTTCTTTAAAACCTTCACTGTACAACTGTCTCTTTCTGGGGAAAGTTTACGCAATTTTTGGAAAGGAGCCTAAAACCATGATCGAAACCATCAGAAAAGTTTCAAACTTGAACGGACACGATTTCTTGTTAAGCCCAATAGACCTGGATTTTTCAAACCGTACGCTTGTTCTTACCGGAGAGATCACCGATGACCTGGCTGCTTTCTTTAATTCAGCCATACGGTGTTTGGCCCGGGAGTCCGACGACGATATCACCATTTACATCTTAAGTGGCGGCGGAAGCGTTTCCGCCGGTTTTAGTATCTACGACACCCTCGAAGCGGTCGACTGTGATATCACTACGGTGGCCTGTGGTCTTACGGCAAGCATGGCAGCTTTTATCGCGACGGCCGGTGGAACCAAGGGCAAGCGTTGGGTACAACCAAACGCCGAAATCCTGATCCACCAACCACTCGGTGGCATTAGTGGGAAAGCCTCCGACATTGAAATTCACGCCGAACATATCCTTAAAATCCGTAAAAAATTAAACCAGATCATTTCCGAAAAGACGGGCCAACCCTACGAAAAAGTAAAAAAAGACACCGAGCGCGACAAGATCATGGACGCCAAAGCCGCCCTTGAGTACGGACTCGCCGATAAAATCGGGGATCCGATCTCAGAAGTATAGAAGTTTAAAAAAGGAGGAGGAAATGAGAGCTGATTATATTACCAAACCTTGTGGGCTTATATCATTGAGAAAGGAAGTAGAATCTATCTGCGATAAAAACTACATCTACCAACGCTGCAGGATGCGCCCCGATCATTTGATCGTTCCGTTAGATCCGAAGTCCGGAAGAACCACCTTCCTTGAATATCTGACGGACATGTTTAAGGCCTATAACGTCTTGAGTTTCACCAGTGGACCGGACGACTACGTCGAAGTGGCTTTTGACGGTAGTTTTCCGCAACTTCTTCAGGCATTTTCGGAAATCGACTCGGCGGCTATCTTTAAAAACGACTACACCGGTATCGTGGGAATGGACATCAGTGAACTAGCCGCTCATCTTTGTGAAACTCAAGTCAGCGAGTTCTTAAAACGGACCAAAAAAGTTTGCGATTCAGCCTACGTTATCTTTTTCGTTCACCATTGTCCCAGTAAAAACGAAGAGCGTCTTTTGGCTAAACTAACGACTGAAATCGGCAACGTAAAACGCATCGATGTCGAAGCTTACACCATAAAAGATTTTGCCGACATCATCGTTAAGAATCTGAAAGACCACGGAATTAAAATCAAAGGTGAAAAAGCCGTAACAAGAAACCTGGTTGGTTACTTAAAACTAAATGGGTGCGCTACGGTCGACGAAGCTCTGGATCTTTCACAGGCGTTAATGTTCCGCGCGGATTACTCCGGCTTTGTTCCGGAACTTAACCCTGTTAGGATCAAAAGATACATTCGCGAAAATGAGGTGAGAATAAATGAGTAGAAGCGAACGATGGAATACGGAAAGGGAAATCAAAAGAAAATTCCCTAGGCTCAACGACCCAAAAAGCGGGGCTGGTCCGATCATTTACGAAGAAAACGGACAAAAATACACAGATGATGGGGAAGCCCACATCTGTGTGGTTGGTAATACCGGTAAAGGAAAAAGCCAGTGTTGTAGCCTACCGTTTCTACATGAAATCCTCCAAAAAGGAGAAAGTCTGATCATGATGGATCCCAAAGGCGAAGGGTACCGTTTGGAAAAGGACAAAATTCCCGAAGACTATCAGGTTTTTTGTCTTAACTTCCGTAACCCAAGAAACAGCCCCGACGGTTGGAACCCACTTGCGGCTCCTTACGCTCTTTACCAGTCCAAAGATTTAAACGATAAAGATCTCGCCAGCACAATGCTCAGTGAACTCTGGACCAGTGTTTATCGTTTTACGGGTTACGCAGATAGATTTTGGACCGACTCATCCATTAATTATGCTCTGGGTTTGACTTACGCTCTCTTCGATCTGGCCCCACCCAAATGCGTCAACCTCGATACCATAAGTAAGTTGATGGAAGAAACTGAAGAAGTAATCGGAACTAAAGAATTCGATTTTTTAGGTAAAGACTTTTACGATCTATTGCCGTCAAATTCCTTAGCTAAAAGAAATTTATCTAATTACATGCAAGCCGCTTACCGGACCAGAGCTTCTATCCTCAGTACCGCTTTTAATGACTTACAAATCTTCTGTAGAAGTCGGGGGCTCTTAGAAATGCTAAGCAATGATACTTTAAATATCCTCGATATTGATGTAGAACGCCCGTTTGTTATCTTTATCATAACACCTGATGAAACGAACGTTTACGATGTTTTGGCCGGAATTTTGGTTTCACAACTTACCCAGCATCTGATTCAGGTAGCGCAGGATCATGATGGAAAGCTGCCGATTCGCGTCAATATCATCTTAGAAGAACTAGGTTCGGTCGGAAAGAGCATTCCAAATCTCCCCAATTTAATGGTTGCGGGTAGAAGTCGAAATATCCGTTTGATGTTAGTTCTACAAGGTTATTCACAGCTTACGAACGTTTACGGACAAAGCAGAGCCTTAACCATTACCTCCTGCGTTGGGATTACGATCGGATTTTCGACCGATAATTGGGATACCTTAGAAGATTGGTCGAGACGTTGTGGTCTAAAAAATAATGAATACAATGGATTTCTACGAGCTGAGCCTTTGATCACTTCTTCGCAGATCGCGGCCATGCCGACCGGAACGGCTTTGGTCATGGTAGAGAATCAGTACAAATTCATAACCCACCTTCCCTTCTACTATCAGATGTACAAACAACCTAAGGAAAAATTATTAAAAACGAAGAGTAAAAATAAAAAGCGTAAAGTAAAAATCCTGGGATATCGGGATTTGATTAAAATATTAAAGGACGAAAAAGACGAGGATTTTGAGGATATTAGTGAAGAGGATATGGCCGAAGCTCTAAGTCTAAAATTTGACGAGCTCTTTGGAACGGTTGATTAAAATATTAAAGCCGTTAGAGGCAAAAGCCTCTAACGGCAAAGATCATGCTTTTCATTTATGAGTTTTTTGACCGGATCTCATTTATCTCATCGATCGTTTCATTTAAAAATTCTATTTCCGGTAGGGATTTTCCGTGGTCCGCTGTTGCCAGGTTCATGATCACGAGAATGTCCTCTTCGTTCGTTTCTTCTAACGCTTTTTTTATGGCTTCTTTTCGGTCCGGGATAACGATGTACTTACCACCGCTTTCTTCTAAACCACGGACAACTTCGGCATTTACGCTTTCAAAAGACTCGTCCCCAAGCGTACCGGTCGTTAGAATCGACAGGTCGGCTCCTTTACCCGAAGCAAAACCCATCTCATATCGTCTTGCTTTTGTCTCGTCGTACTCAAGACCAAAAAGATTGACGAGTCGGACCGGCTTATAATCCCGTAGGCTTTCCAAAAGTTTAGCTACGCTTAAATGGTTATGGGCAAAATCAAGAAAAACGGTGCGTCCCTTTTTTCTGGCTTCTTTAAGCAGCTCGGTCCGTCCGTCAACCCTTACTTTTTTTAGACCTTCTTTGATGTCTTCTTTATTAATCCCGAGTTCGTTACAAACGGCTATGGCCGCTAACGCATTTACGTTATTAAAACGCCCGGGAAGTTCGAGGTTAAAGGTTTCATCGAGTTTTCCCTGGGCTTTAAAAGAAGTTCCCAGTCCGTTTTCGTCCACAACCGTCTCGTATTCTAAACTGTAGTAATCGGATTCGGGATCGTCTAGTCCAAAAGTGATGGCCCGGTCCTGTTGGCCCTTTGGAACATAACCCCAGATCTCATCCGGTCGGTTAACAAACAGATTCTTGCTTTGCCCGGTTATCTTAAGTTTGCAGTTTAGGTATTCTTCAAAACTTTCGTGTTCGTTTTCCCCAATATGGTCCGGACTGATGTTAAGTAAAATGCCGGCTAAAAAACTTAAGCCTTCGGTCCGGTCCAACTTAAAACCCTGGGAAGAAGCTTCCATCACGACGTATTCCACACCAGAGTCTATCATGTCGCGAAAAATGCGGTTAAGTTCTAAGCTATTGGGCGTTGTGTTTGCCGTTGAGACCGTCTTATCGTCGTAGCGGGCTCCTAAAGTTCCGATCGTTCCAACTTTATGACCGGCTTCTTCCAGTATCGAAGCAATCATGGCGGCAGTCGTAGTCTTTCCCTTGGTCCCCGTAAGCCCTATGATCTTAAGCTCATCTGCTGGATGGCCGTAAAAATTTGACCCAAGTACGCTAAAAAGAGACCGGGCATTATTCGTCTTTAAAATAGTAACTTTGTCCGGTAAATCTTTCGGAAGTTCTTCTACGCATACGGCTACAGCGCCACGGTCAATCGCGTCCTTTATATATTTATGGCTGTCTATATTAAAGCCTTTATAGGCAATAAAAAGGTTTCCGGGTTTTACTTTTTTTGAGTTGATCTCAATCCCCGTTATTTCGCGGTCTTCACCTTGAACCATTCCTAGATCAGTGTCTTTTATTAAATCGGATAATTTCATTGATTGTCCTAAATATTGTATTTAAATGGTATTGTATCAAATTTAATTGACAGCCGAGTCCCCAGCGGTTGAAATGAAAAAATCAGATTATATCTTTTCATAAAAGGTTTCTTAGAAATCGTATAACAAGTTTGAACATAGATAATGAAAAGAATATTTGTTCCTCAAAAAAATAGGACATCCTCCTAAAAAAGCCATAACCAGAAAATACCGTATCCTTGAAAGGAAGAAAACAGCACTTCTGATGAAAAGATCTTTGACAGTTTATTAATAAAGGACGAGTTTTCCCAAAAAGTCAGGTTAGAACTAAAACGTCACCTGCGTTTTAAAATTAAATCTTCAAAAAAGTGTAGACAATTCCCGGGGGAAATTCGGAGATTTTTTTGACCGGTTCTTGAAAAAAGGCTTCGTTGATGATAAAATATATATCTGATTCTTATCGAGCGAACGCCCCAAGCGTTTGCTCTGTTTTTTCAACGAATGCCTCTGCTATGAGCGTTTTCAGCCAGACTATCTCTTCTTCACTCATGGGTCCGGAGATCAAAGATAGAACTCTAGCTAAGTTTTTAGCGAAGAAAGCGCGCTTAGTATGGGGCGTTTCTTTGTATTTAGAAAACTTTTATTATACTTTAAAGAAAGCCACTGCGATCGCTCCAGGTCCAGCGTGGGTTCCAATCGTACTTCCAATACTTACTTTTGGTAGATGATCGATTTTATCTTCAAATAAATCTTTGTTATCGTTTATATATTTTTGAAGCAGTTCATCAGAAAGTCCGCTGTATCCTAAAATATAAGGAAGATCAAAATCTACGCCTTCTTTTTCAACGAGCTTGCGAATCAAATTATTACCCTTTTTTGAGCCTCTGGCTTTTCCAATAAGTTCTACTTCCCCATCTTCGATCGCTATGACCGGTTTAATTGAAAGAGCGCTTCCGATGAAAGCTACAGTAGAAGAAATTCTGCCACCTTTCTTTAAGTACTCAAGCGTATCTAAAAGAGCCAAAACTTTTATGTCTTTTTTCTTGTCTTCCAAAATACGTACGATTTGGTTTTTTGAAAAATTTTGATCCCTTAGTCTCGTGGCTAGATCAAGTAAGATATGTTGTCCAATTGAAACATTTTCGCTATCGATTACTGAAACTTTATCCCCAAATTCTTTTTTAGCAAGGAGCGCGTTTGAATGAGAGCCAGAAAGCTTACTGGATAAAGTGATACAGATAACTTCATCATTATTTTCAACAGCTTTTTTAAAAGCCTCCCTATATCTTTCCGGAGTCAACTGGCTCGTATGTGGAAACTCATCAGAATTTTCAAGCTTTTTAAAGAATTCCGCTGAATTTAAAGTCACCCCGTCTAAGAATTCTTCTTCCCCGAAGCTAACACTAAGTGGAAGAACTTCTATTCCTCTTTTTGCTGCTTCTTCCTGTAGGATATCA
>CANRHG010000023.1 GCA_947630385.1 uncultured Eubacteriaceae bacterium | reverse complement strand
GTGAGAAAAAAGGCAAGCACATAGGGCTGGCTTTTTATACCCTGGGACAGCGAAAGGGCCTTGGAATTGGCGGACAGGGAAAGGGAACGGGCGAGCCATGGTTCGTCTGCGATAAGGACCTGGAAAACAACATTTTATACGTCGTTCAGGGAAACGGAAATAAAGCGCTCTATTCCAAGGGTCTTTACGCCGACGATCTCAACTGGATCTCCGGTAAGCCGAAAGGGATTGAAGAGAGCCTAAATCTTTCGGCCAAATTCAGATACCGCCAGAGCGATCAGGACGTGACGGTTAAACTAGAAGACGAAGACCTTTTAAGGGTGGATTTTAAAGAAAAGCAAAGGGCGATCACGCCGGGACAACAGGTCGTTTTATACGACGGCGACGTCTGTGTCGGTAGCGGAAAGATAAAAGACATAATCAAATGAACGACTTGTCGGAACTTAAGAAAAAGAATGCTTACGTTTCCTTTATCATCTTTTTCGGATGTTTGGGACCTACGCTTTTTTTAATGGCTTATCCCCGTTATAAGCTCGTCGGGTTTGTCTTTTTTGCGATTTGCTTGTTCTTTTGCGTGGTCCTTTTTCAGGCAAGACCGAGTGCTGAGATTAAAGAGCCTCTTATAAGGACCAAAGAAATAGAAGCTGAAATGGATTCGGTAAAAGAGAAGGCTAATAAATTAAAAGACAACTTAGGGAAGATCATAATCTTAATCATCGTTTTACCGATTATAGCGGCACTGATCTACTGGACAACCAATAATATATTTTTTACCGATTTATTTTTATCGCTTGCCCTAATTGTCGCGGGGATCTATTTTGGCTTTTATTATTATTTCACCTCACTCGAAAAACTCTACCGGAAATCGGAAATTGAAAACAAAGAGAAAATTAACGACCTAGATCGGTGATCTAGGTCGTTGTTATAAAAATCATAATTAGATGGCTTGACTTTTATTGATCTGGGCAAGAATCCTCTCAAGAGAGCCGTTAAAAATCGCCAGTTCTTTTGCGCTTAAACTTTCTAAAGCCCCGGTGACCGGACGGCTCAACTTTTCTTCGTAAGCGGGGATTTCCTCACTCGCTTTTTCACCTTTGGAAGTTAAAGAGACCGCTACCTGCCTTGCCCCGGACGGCGCTTTGTCCTTTTCTACCAGGCCTTTTATCTGGAGTTTGTTTACGGTCTTTAATACCGCGCTTTTGGAAATATTAAGGATTTCCGATAGTTCGTTTAAGGTGACCGGTTGATTGTCTCCGATAATTTTTAAAGCTTCAATTTCCGATTGATAGATGTGTTGATCGTTGAAGGTCATGGGTTCTTTTGAAATCGGCTCCATGACTTCGATCAAATTTTGGAAAGTTTCAAAAACGGCCGGTACGCTCACGGTATTTTCGGCTAATTTAACTTCACTTTTCTTTTTCGTCTTTTTCTTTTCAGACGGTTCTGTTTTTTTGGTCGTAACCTTTTTGCTTGACTTCTGTTTTAACTTTTTTTCTTTTTTGTCTTTGTTTTTCTTCTTTTTTTTCGAGGCCACGTTTATCTCCGAATTTTTATTTTCTCATTTAAAAGGATCGGTTTAATAAAATACCGGTTTAGGAACTATGGATTTTAAAAGGATTTTAAAACCGGGATTTTTTTGTTACAAATTGGCTTAAAAACTATGCTAACATAGTTATGATATCATAATTATCTTTAATTTTTATTGGAAAGCAATGAAACGAATCCTTATAGTTCTTACAATACTCTTAGCAATTACCGGTTGCTCGGTCAAAGACCAAGTCATTACCGTCGGTTTTATATATACAGGTTCTATCAATTCGGAAGACATCGAGCTTGCTCAGGACAACGCGCGTAAACAAGTGGTTGAAGATTTCAGCGGACAACTTAAGACGATCGTCAAAGAAAACGTAAGCAATGAAACCCTACCCGGGGTCGTTGATGAAATGATCAAAAACGGCGCGAGTCTCTTTTTTATATCCGACAACAAGCTGGACGGGGCCTTGGCGCCCATCACGGAGCAACACCCTGACATAGACTTTGTCGTTTACGACTCCGGAATTACCGGGGATAACATAAAGAGTTATTCTTTTAGAAAATATGAAGCTAATTATCTGGCAGGCATTGCTGCCGCCGAATCCACTTCGGGTAATTTGATCGGTTATATTTCGAAAAACCAGGATAACCAAAGCCTGGTTGAGATCAACGCGTTCGCCCTGGGTGTGAGAGACGCCAATCCGAACGTAAAAATCCAACTGGATTATCTGGAAAACGACACCAGAACGAGCATCAACGCTGCCATCAGCAAGCTGATCTTTAACGGCTGCGACGTTATTTCCACCAACCTCGACGACAATACGCCTTTGGTCGAGGCCTCGGATAGAGGGGTTAAGGTCATTGGAAACTCCGATCATAACCTAACGGATAGGGATACGTACCTAGGATCTTTGACCCTTGATTTCAGGGATTTTTATTACGATATAATTGAAAACAAGATAAACGGGCAGTTCGATAATTCCGTTTTTGTCGGAACGCTTCAAAATGGTTTTGTCGATCTGACAACAAACAATCAAATCTTAAGACAGTCGGCCGAAAACAGCGTGGCTAAAGCAAAAGAAGAGATCAATAACGGAAATTTAGCCGTCTTTACCGGCCCCATTATAGACACAAATGGAAACCAACTTTTCGCGGTAGGTCAGGTGCTTTCGGAAGCGGATCTTAAGAACATGAATTATTTATTATCAAATATACAAGTTGTAGACTGATGAAAACCATAAATTGTACGACAAAGGATACAAACGAATACCAAATACTCATCGGAGACGGAATTCTCGAAGAACTCGGTCAGATGGATAATTTCTTCGGGAATTATAATAAGATCGTAATCATTACGGATAAAAACGTCGCCAAGTACTATCTGACTAAAGTTAAAAAGCAACTGAGAAAGCTTGGAATCGACGTTTTTGCCATTATTGTGACGCCGGGTGAGGGTTCTAAATCACTGGCTGAAGCCGAAGAGATCTATTATAAATTAAACGAAATCGGCGTGACGCGTTCGGACCTTATTATTGCCCTTGGCGGTGGCGTGGTCGGTGATCTTGCGGGCTTTATTGCGGCAACGTATTTAAGAGGGATCGATTTTGTTCAAATGCCTACCTCTCTACTAGCGATGGTCGATTCTTCCGTCGGCGGAAAAGTTGGGATCGATTTGGGCTATACCAAAAACATCGTCGGTTCTTTTTACCAACCAAAACTCGTGATCACGGACCCGAAGTGCCTGAACACGTTAAACGACAAGTATTTGACCGACGGCATGGCCGAGGTCATTAAATACGGCTGTATCTCTTCTTCCAAGCTTTTTTTAAGGCTCATGAGCTTCCAGTATCAGGAAGATTTGATCGATGATATGGAAGAGATCATCGCCAAATGCGTCACGATCAAAAGAAACGTCGTGGAAGCCGACGAAAAGGAAAGCGGTATTCGTAGAATTTTAAATTTTGGCCATACGATCGGACACGTTATTGAATCTTATTTTAAGTTCAAACGGTATACTCATGGTGAAGCGGTAGCCATCGGGATGTACCAGATCACAAAGATGAGCTGCCGTGAAGGAATCACTACGGAAAAAGCTTTAGAAAATCTTCAGTATATTCTAGAAACCTATGGCCTACCTTGGGAGCTTCCTGAGATGGACCAATCGGAAGTTATGAAGATTTTGTCGAGCGATAAGAAGTTTGAGGGCGATCAGTTAAACGTCTGCGTTATTCCAAAAATTGGAAAAGCGGAAATCGTGAAAATCAAAAAAGATCAGGCCATCGAACTTTTTAAAAATTAGTTACAGTTTAAAATTTAAGTTAGGAGAGCTTAATTAAAAATTAGATGAACATAGACATAAAACCCGAGGAGACGGGCGGAACAATTTACGTACCTCCATCAAAAAGTTTATCCCATCGTGCTATTATCGCGGCTTCCTTAGCCGACGGAACGAGTAAGATCGAACACGTCATACTCTCGCAGGATATCAAGGCTACCATTGAAGCCGTAGAGTCGTACGGAGCAGAAGTCGGCTCAGTTCAAGAGAGCGAAGGCCTATTTACCTTGATGGTCACGGGAACGAACGATCCACAGGCCATTCAGTGCCTTATCGATTGTGGGGAGTCGGGCTCTACGGCTCGATTTTTAATTCCGATTCTTGCTTTGTACGCGGAAAACGCGGTCGTGACCGGTCAAGGCCGACTGGTAAAGAGACCTCTAAAACCCTTTTATGAGATCTTTGACGATCAGGAGTTTTCGTACGAATCTAACGACGGGGAACTACCGCTTATTTTAAACGGATCTCTAAAACCAGGGGAGTTTAAACTTAAAGGAGACGTTTCGTCGCAGTTTTTGACGGGTTTATTTTTTGCGCTGCCACTTTTGGATGGCGACTCGACGGTCATCCTCAAAACCAAACTCGAGTCTAAGCCTTACGTCGATTTAACGATCAAAGTACTCGAAGAATTTGGAATAACCATCGAACAAATCGATGCGCGAACTTTTTTCGTTCCCGGAAATCAGGCTTACCGTCCGACGAAGATAACCATAAACGGCGATTTTTCACAAGCCGCTTTTTGGTTTGTCAACGGGATCATTAACAAAAAAACGGTTCTGGAAAATCTTCCGGCCCACTCCATTCAAGGAGATTTTAAAATTATCGAGATCCTAAACGGGCTAGGAGCCAACATATCGTACGTCGACAAAAATTGGGTCTCCGTACCCAGTAAAATCGATAATTTTACTATTGACGTCACGGATATGCCCGATCTTTTGCCAATTTTATCGGTCCTAGCCGGGCTGACGCAGGGGACCTCAAAGCTTACCGGAGCCAAACGGCTTAAATACAAAGAAAGCGACCGGCTCCTTTCGACGTCCGAAATGCTAAAAAGTTTTGGCGTTCCCGTTGAAATGTTAGACGATGGTCTAAAAATTACCGGCGTTAAAGAGTTTAAGGGGGCCGTCATCGATTCCTTTAACGACCACCGGATCGCGATCGCGGCGGCTATCGCTTCGGGTAGGGCCGACGGAAACGTCGTAATCGAAGACGCTCATAGCGTAAATAAAAGCTATCCGACATTCTGGGAAGACTTCAAAAAGGCAGGAGGCGACATCAATGGGATCGACGTGGGGTGAGACTTTAAAAATTTCCTTATTCGGCGAATCTCACGGGGCAGCCATCGGCTGCGTCATCGACGGTCTTCCGAGTGGAATAAGCGTCGATGAAGCCACACTAAAAAAAGACATGGCGCGCCGTGCCGCAAAAAGTTATAAACTCGCTACGCCAAGAAAAGAGAGGGATGAATTTTCTTTTCTAAGCGGCGTTTTTGAAGGCAGAACGACCGGAACTCCGGTTTGCGCGGTAATTTATAACGAAAATACGCGAAGTAGGGACTATAACAAGTACCAGCTTCGCCCTTCACACGCGGATCTTTCGGCCTTTTATAAATATAAAGGTTATCAGGACTACCGAGGCGGTGGCCACTTTTCAGGCAGGCTTACCGCCCCTCTGGTCCTTGCGGGAAGCCTGTGTAAGCAGGTGATCGGTAAACTTTATCCCGAGGTCAAAATCGGAGCCAGAATCTACTCGGTCGGGGACGTAAAAGATAAAGAAGCGGAAGAAAAAGATTATTATCTGGATCTTTCGGATAGAAAACTCCCGGTCTTTGACACGAACGTCATAGAAAAAATTTTTGATCTGGTAGAAGATGTCAAAGACCGCTCCGATTCGGTAGGCGGGATCGTAGAAGGTTATATTTTAAATACGCCAAAGGGTTTGGGCGATCCATTTTTTTATTCTTTTGAATCCGTTTTATCTTCTTTGCTGTTTTCGGTACCGGCCGTCAAAGGCGTAGAATTCGGGTTGGGTTTTGAGATGGCCCGCAGTTTTGGCTCTAAAGTAAATGACGCGCTCATCTTAGACGGCGAAGATATTGTAACCAAAACCAATTATAACGGCGGGATCAACGGCGGCATTACCAACGGAATGCCGATTCTTTTTCGCTGTGCGATAAAACCAACGGCTTCCATCGGACTAAAGCAACAAAGCGTAGATTATCAGAAAAAAGAAGAAATCGAGCTTGAAATCAAAGGGCGACATGATCCGTGCATAGTTTTGCGTGTTCCGGTTATTATAGAAGCTGTTTCAGCCATTGCCCTTTTAAATTTTTTGTTAGGAGATCACTATGGCACTATCAATTGAAGAATTACGTGAACACGTCAACACCATCGATCAGGAAATCACCAAATTGTACGAAGAACGGATGAATTTGGTCATGGAAATCGCCGAATATAAAAAAGAACACCGGCTGGCAATTTTCGATCAAAAACGAGAAGAGGAAGTAATCGAAAAAAATAGTCAAAAGATTAAAAACAGCTTTTTAAAACCGTATTATAAACAATTCATTCAGTTTTTGATGGATCAGGGAAAATCCATCCAACAACACCTGATCATGAATTCGGACGACTAAATGTTTCAATCTCTTCAATTATATATTCAATCCCGTTTCGGTTTGATATCTCTGATTGAAATTGCGATCATAACGGTAATTTTTTATTTCATCTTTACGTGGGTCAAGGGAACACAGGCTGAGCAAGTGGTAAAAGGGCTGATCGTTCTTTTAATCTTGCTCGTTTTGTGCCAGTACTTAGGTCTTTCAACGCTGACGTTTATCATTCAAAACATACTGACCTGGATCTTCTTACTTATTATTGTGGTTTTTCAGCCCGAACTCCGTTCTATTTTGGAGCGGATAGGAAATACTACCTTCAAGACGAAGACACTTAAGCCCAAAACCCAAACCAACGTCATCGAAAACTCAATCAACAGCATCGTGGCGGCTGCCGAAGGGCTAAGCAATCTTAAAGAAGGGGCTCTGATCGTCTGTCAGGGAAATACGGGACTTAAGAACTTTCAGTCGAGGGGAACCAAGTTAAACGCGAAGATCTCAACTAAGCTCATCATAAGCATCTTCTTAAATAAAGGACCTTTACACGACGGGGCCGTTATTTTAGACATCGACAAAGACCAAATCGAAGCCGCGGGATGTATTTTACCGATTAAAGAAGAATTAAATCTACCGACTACTTATGGAACGAGACATATCGCGGGCTACACCCTTTCAGAGATAACCGATGCTTTGATCATCGTGGTTTCAGAAGAGACGGGAAACATTTCGGTTTTTGAAAACGGAGAAAAGTATTTTGATTTGAGTCGAAACGAACTAAAAGAAATTTTAGTTAAACGTTTCCTTGATTCTTATGAAAATAGAGATTTAAAGAACCGTTTCTTTTTTCTTTTTGGATTAAATCAAAAGAAAGCAAATTAAATTGGGAAAAGACGTAATAGCTGATGGAAAAAAAGACAAATCCCAGAAAAATTTATTATTTCCGGTTACTCGGATCCCTCGTATTAGCGATTCTTTTATGGCTGGTACTAAATGGAGAGTCTAATAATATCTTAGAAAGAGACTTTAACAATATTCCGGTTAGTCTGGTCAATAAGGAAAATTTACTCACGAGGGACTTAGCGATCGATCAGGATCAAACCTATTACGTCAATTTGGTGGTTCGGGGGACGGACGAAAATCTCAACGAGATCAACACCAACGAGCTCTCAGCAGAGGTGGATCTCGATGATGTCGTCGGAGCCGGAGAGCAGGACTTAGATATAATTATCCGGGGCTTGAACAATTCCGTCATACTCGAACGGACGGTTCCTTCGAAAATACAGATCGAAGTCTCCGATTTAAAAGAATCAACATATACTCCGGAAATACTGCCGGAAGGTAAGCCCGGAAACGACCTGACGGTCATATCAGCAAAAACTGACGAAGAAGTCAGTGTATATGGGCCGGATAATTTGATCCAAGAAATTGATAAAATCTCCGGAGTCGTAGACGTAGACGGAATTACGATGGATTCCTATCAATACGTTGATCTGTACGCCTATAACAGCGACGGGGAACGGATCGAAGATTTACGCCTTAATCCGAGTACCGTGGGAGCGGAGATCGTACTAGGGGTCACAAAAGACGTTTCCGTAACCGCGCCAACGGTCGAAGGAGCCCTACCAAATGGGTATAAGATCTCATCCGTTGAAGTCCAGCCGGATTCCGTGGTACTAGCCGGAAAGCCCGACGTGATCAATACGATCACTTCCGTTGGGGTACAGCCGATTTCTCTTCCGTCCGCCAATCAAACGTCTTCGTTTAATGAGAGCAGTACTTTTTTGATCCCGGATGGGGTTACGCTTTTAAAACAGGATGAAAAAGTCAACGTAAATGTCGTAATCGAACAGGTGGTGGAACGAAGCTTTACCGTTTCGGATATCAGTTCCGTTAATTTAAAAGAAGGCCTGTCCATTGATAAAATCGATCCCAGTTCCGTTACCGTTAAAGTTAAAGGGACAGCTTCGGAGCTCAGTAAAATCGATCCTTCAAAACTTATCGGAACGGTCAATCTCGAAAATTTAGGTAAGGGTGAGTACGACGTCCCGATTACGATCAACTTAAGTGAAGTAGAAGTCTTATCGGTAACGCCGGATAAAGTGAACGTAAAAATCACGTGATGAAAACCGTAATGTATTTTAATCCAAAAGATAGGAGCCGAACCATCGACCGGGCTAGCCTTATTGATATCGGAGCAAACTTACTCATAGGTTTGATCAAAGTAGGGATTGCCACGGTTTCGGGCTCCATCGCGGTAGCCAGTGATTCGGTCCTTAATCTAGGCGATACACTCACCGGTATTCTAACGATTATCGGAATAAAGATTTCAAACCGTAACCCAACAAAACTCCATCCGTTTGGTTTTGGACGCTTTGAATACATAACCGCGGTTTTTACGAGCGTTATCACCTTGATAACCGGTTTTGAGTTTGCGCGTATTTCCGTCGAACATATCTTCAATCCGGTAGAAATTAGAATAACCAATCTTCAGCTTGTTATTCTATTTTCGTTAGTCGGAATTAAGTACGCGCTATACCTGTACAATCGAAAACTGGGGGAACGGACGGACTCTGAGAGCCTATTAGCGGCCTCACACGATTCACTCATCGACACCTTTGGAACGTTTTTTACGGTACTTTTGATTTTCATAGACCGCTTTGTAAAACTCGAACTCGACGGCTATATCGGCCTTGCAGTAGCAGTCTGTGTTATGGTTATTAGCGTTCGCGACATTATTAAAATGATCAGTATTTTACTCGGAACCGAACCGAGTAAATCCCTGATAGAAGGGATCAAACGAACGGTTTTAGAGGAAAAATCTATTACCGGAGTAGAAAATATTTTGATTCATTCTTACGGATATAACGTAAAAATCGGGCAAATGCGGATCAAGCTTCCGATGGGAATGGAGATTTCACAGGCCACGGAAATAATAAGTAAAATAAGACAAGAATTAAAAGAAAAATACGATATTGATTTTATCGTAGGCGTATATTGCAAAGAAAATAAAAACACCTCTCTAAATTCATAATTGAAATTAGAGAGGTGTTTTAATTTAATCAATCCGAACGGATGGAGTTTTCTCTTGCTTCGTTAGAGCTCTTTGAATTTTCACTGGCTTCGTTCGAAGGTTTCGAATTGGCTTCGTTGATAAGCTGTTCAACTTCGTCCGAATTATAACCGAGATCTTCTTCATCAAGATCGGTAGCGTGTTCGAGATTTTCGTAAAGATTTGGATAATTTTCATCCAAGAATTCTAGAGCTGCCAAACGGTTTTGATAGGCGTTTTCCAGACGTTGCTTACAGATTTCGAGTTGTCCCTGGTTACCTGAAGAAGCGGCGCTTTGGCCGTAATATAAAGCCGTTATCAGAGCGTCATTGTAGAAGTAAACCGACTGATAAAGATCGTCAATTTTTTCCGTCGGTTCAAAATTGTACATTTCTTCCTGAATTGCGACGGCTTCCGTATTTAGTTGGCTCCAATTGTCTACGGTTGAGCCACCTATTCCCGCATTGACGTATTCTTCGGCTTGGTAATAAACGGCATCGATTCGGTTTAGATAATTAACAAGTTCCTCAGCCTTTTGGTTAGAAGCGTTACTACTCATAATTGAAGTGACCGCAAAGTAGGCAACAACTCCAATTATCACTATAAAGACCGCTCCTAAAATATACATCAAAGGTTTATTAAAATTGACCTTTTTCTTATCCAGGATTTCCGGCTCTTCCTTGTCAACGTTTGTGATCAATACGGGCGTTTCACTGGATTTAAAATCTATATTATCTAAGTCCGTATCCGACGGTGTAGTATCCAGATAATTATTTTGGGGGATGATCTCGTTTTCCGGAATTTCGTCTAGTTCGATGGTTTCCGAACTTTCTTCCGGAAGCTTATCAAACTCTTCTTCATCTACGATAACGTCGTCTGGTTCGAGCGAAAAGATGTCGTTTACACGATCTTGCGGATAAACTTCACTTAAAGCCGTGAATAAAGCATCGCTGATCGCGTTTGCCCGGTCTGGGGTAACGCCATTTATAACGAGTTCGCCTCCGGTAGTTTTAATACTTACTTCGGTATCGCTCGAGTTTTCAATACTGTTGATTGAATCGGCTAAAATAATATCACCGGTGTTAGTTTTGAGTTCTGAACGGTTACTAAAAATGTAAGCCTTACTCTGTTCATCACCTTCGTCTACAATAAATCCAGTTAAAATATTTTCATCTTCATCTAAAGTATTTATTGCGTTTTCAAGAAGTTCCAGTGATTCTACTTCCGAAATGTTCGGTGTAACCAGTTGGTTCTCTAATAGAAAATCATAAAGCTGTTTTACTAAAGAGTTGTCCATCTATGTTGGGAAGCCCTCCTTTTATTCTAAGTTTTTTTAATCTTAGTTCCTAAGATCAAAGAATTAAGACTGTGAAAAATTGACAGAGTTTATTTTAACATACGAACCCAAATTTAGTTAAAGCTTTATCCGGATTCATAAAATAATCAAAAAAAATTCGAAAAAAAGGATTTTAATAGCTTTTAAAGCTCCAATAGAATCCTGAGTTTTAAAAAGTTTTTAGTATCCATTGGGGAAATTCTATTACTTCCGAGAAAAACGATCATACTAACGGAAAGTTTGTTGGGAATATAAGAATTCTTGTAAATTAGTATAATTTAATTCCAATTCAATGAGAATAGAGTATCTATACAACTAGGAGGTTTTAAATTGAAAGAGCAAAATTCTGTTTAAGAAATTTAGATTTTTAATCACAATAAAAAAGTCGGGAAGATCCCGACTCGATTTTAAGCTTAAGTTTTAAAGATTAAATTGTAAAATTTGTTTTCACTTTTGTTGCGAACGTACAAAAACATAGAAGATTTTTTAGAATAAGTTTCACATTTCTCTACGTACGCTTATATAATTAACGTATTTCTACGATTATTAACAAAATGGTGGAGATGACGGGAGTTGAACCCGTGTCCAAAAATAATCCCATATAATTTTCTACGAGTGTAGTTTCTGACTTAAAGTCACCTTAAAAAACTCTCAGAACAAAGTTAATTAAAGCTATTCCGAATTAAATCATTTCTTGTCCGGAAACCCAAAAAATGGTTCCCTAGAGCGTCATTAAAAAGTTTACTCTCTGCTAGGTCAAAGGATAAACCGTCTTAAACTACGCTGCTAAAGCGTATTCTTGATTATTGTTTGCGTTTATTTTAAGTTTCGTTTTTTAACGATGATCGAACATCGACTCGCTTATTATACTCAACTATCCCTGTCGAAACCTTTACATCCCCATTATAAATAATCCTTCATCCTTTTCTTAGCATCTTTTTCCTTTAAAGCATGCCTTTTATCGTAAAGTTTTTTACCTTTAGCCAGGGCCAGTTCCAATTTAACTTTACCGTTTTTAAAATAAAGTGAAAGTGGGACCAACGTATATCCGGCTCGGCTTTTCTTTTCGTAAAGATGTCGGATTTCTTTTTTGTGCAAAAGCAATTTTCGTGGTCGAAGCGGGTCTTCATTAAAAATATTACCGAAGGAGTAGGCGGGTATGTTCATTTGATAAATGAAAGCTTCACCGTTTTTTATATCGGCGTACGCTTCTTTTATACTCGCTTTGCCTTGTCTTAAGGATTTGACCTCCGTGCCTTTTAATTCAAGACCACACTCGATCCGCTCTTCAATGAAATAATCATGAAATGCTTTTTTATTTTTTGCAATCAGTTTGATATGATCTTCCATAAAGTAGCAATTAATTATATACCCTTTTTAAGCAAATTTCAAGTTACAGACGAATAATTCAAATTTTTGTTTTGAAATTTAATCAATTTCAATAAAAATAGCGTATTTCTTCGATACTAAAGTTATTGATTTTAAACGAATTAAAGATAACAATATTAACATGAGTAAAGAGAGAGTCGTAACTTTTACGGATGCTGTTTTAGCTATTATCATGACGATCCTCGTTTTAGAACTTGACGAGCCAGATACTCCAGATATTGCCGGTCTCATCGCCTTACGGGAAAATTATTTCGCCTACGCTATTTCCTTTTTTTGGTTAGGAAATCTGTGGATCAGCTCAAATAGGCAATGGGAAGGCGTAGAAAAAGTCACGTCATCGATGTTATTTTGGACGATTGTCATGTTATTTTTCGCTTCGCTTATTCCGTACGTTACAGATTATTGTGGAAAAAACTTTTATAATATCTTCGCCCAATGTTTCTATGGAGTCATCGTTATTTTGGTTTCGGTTTCTGATTTGTTATTAAATTACAGCATCGCCAGAGCCAATGAATCCGATAAAGAGCTTTATGACCGCGTTATGCTCACAGACCGCTGGATCTTAGAAGATATTATCTTTAAATGTATCGGGATCCTTTTAGCAATTTTTATATGGCCACCGCTTAGTGCTATTTTTATTATTATAAGTTCTTTTTTACCTTCGTTGAGAGACGTTTTAAAAAAGCGGTAACACAACTAGCTGTGTTACCGCTTTGTTTATACTACCGTTTTACAAGCTATGAGTTCGCAAGAACTATTTCCTATATTTTCGTAGACGACCTCTCCAACTCTGACCGGTGCTTTGACTTTGATCTTTCTGATGTCCTCCATCACGTCAAAGACGAGTTTCTTTGAAACGGGCGTTTTGGTTCGAACCGGGAGCAAAAACTCTTTGCCGTCCTTTTCGATCAAAACCGTACTGGTGACCAGTCGTTCGGGGTCGGTATACTCTTTTTGAGCAAAAGCGATCCCTCTGGGGCAAGTATTTCCGCTTATTTCTACGATCTCTCCGTTTTCGGTTTTTACAATAAGCTTGCAACTGGCAGGACAGGTCGTGCAGGCCATGGTCAGTGTTTTCATTTTACTTCCACCCTAAGTTTTCCATCAGAAAGTTTTTCCGGAGATAGAGTTACGGTCTCCATAATGCTCGGTACGAATTCTTTCTCCCTACCTTCATATACCGGTTCATCGTTTAGATAGACGGTGACTTTTCCTTTTTCGATAGGGGACCCTACCCGAAATTTTAGTTCTACTTTTTCATCGGTATTGGTAATAGTAGAAGGAAGGACATAACGGACCGGACCCGAGGCTTCGACGGGAATTTGCGTAGTGCTTTCGGAAGTCTCTCCTAGCGCGTACCGTGCTGCGTTTCTCCCGGCTTCTTCCGCCTCTCTGGTGACGTGGTCTACCAAATCGTGGACGTGAAGCACGTTCCCACAGGCGAAAATTCCTTCTTCGGAGGTCTGTAAATCGTTCGAAACGACCGGACCACCGGTGATCTTACTTAAATCAACCCCGGCCGTTTTTGAAACTTCGTTTTCAGGAATTAAACCCACCGACAAGAGTAACGTATCGCAGGGAATGATCTCTTCGGTACCAGGAATCGGTTCGAGATTATCGTCTACTGCCGAGACTTCAACAGCTTGAAGTCTTTTTGATCCGATGACTTTGGTTACGGTCGTACTGAGATGAAGGGGAATATCAAAATCATCTAGGCAGTTTTTAATATTTCGAAACAGCCCGTTTGCGTAAGGCATGATTTCATAGACGCTAAGGACGTTTAGACCTTCAAGTTTAAGACGTCTAGCCATGATAAGACCGATATCGCCCGAACCTAAAATAACCACGCGGTTTCCTGGTTTTAAATTTTCCAAATTGGTATAGCGCTGGGCCAGGCCAGCAGTTAGAACGCCGGCCGGTCGGGTCCCGGGAATTCGAATCTGCCCTCTGGTCCGCTCCCTGCAGCCCATAGCTAAAACGATGGCCTTGGCTTTAAGTTTTAAGATGCCTTCTTCGTTCATGGCGATGACGGTCTTATCTTTGATCTCTAAAACCATCGTATTTAAGAAGACTTCGATCTCGGAATCCCCGACGCGGTCGATGAAACGCTGCGCGTATTCGGGACCAGTTAATTCTTCGTTAAAATACTGTAGACCAAAACCGCTGTGAATGCACTGGTTTAATATACCGCCGAGCTCGTCATTGCGTTCAACGATCGCCACTTTCTTAACGGATTTAAGGGCCTCGAGAGCCGCGGCCATCCCGGCTGGGCCACCACCGATGACGACAACGTCAAAATCTTTTTCCGTCATAATTCCTTGACCTTTCCCGAAAAGATCTTAGATTGATCTTCTTCCAGGCGAACCTCGTCTGCGGGTATTCCCAACTCCCTGGAAAGAATATCCACCACTCTAGACTGACAGAAACCACTCTGGCAGCGTCCCATGCCTGCCCGGGTTCTGCGTTTTACGCCGTCTACCGTACGGGCTCCATTGGGTCGGTTGATGGCTTCAATAATTTCCATTTCAGGTACGGTTTCGCATCTGCAGACAATTTTTCCCCAACGGGAGTCTTCTTTGATGAGCCGGTCTTGTTCCTCGTGCGAAAGTTCGCTAAAGTCCGTCGGCGCTTTCCGGTAAGGGTTGTAATTTTCCTTCTTCTTTAATTCCAGTCCGGCTTCTTCAAGAAGGGAAGCAACGTACTCGGCTATGGCCGGGGCTGAAGCAATTCCCGGCGACTGGATACCAGCGGCGTGGATAAAACCTTTTTGGGTGGGACTTTCTTTGATATAAAAATCGTTGTCGTTGTCTAAGGCTACCGGCCGTTGTCCGGCAAAAGTTCTAATGATTGAAGAAGGATCGAATTCCGGGATCAAAAGTTTCGCCCCTTCGATCAGTTCTTCTACGCCTACTTTATCGTTCGTTACGTCTTGTTTGTCGTCTCGCATGGTGGCGGTAGAACCGATAAGAAAGTTACCGGAGACGGTGGGGATGAGGGCGATACCCTTGGTATCCGGGCTCGGACAGGGAAACATGACCGTTTTGATCGGAACGTTTTTATCTAGGACGGCCAAATTCCCGTGACGGCCTTTTATCTGATATTCTTCGATCCCAGCCATTTTGGCTACGTCGTCGGCGTGGATTCCGGCCGCATCGACGATAAAGCGGGTAGGATATTCGTTATTTTCGGTCCTGACCGTAAAATCCTGCTCGCCGTTTTTTTCAATTCCGCGGACTTGCTCGTTAAGTTGTAGCTCAACACCGTTTTCGACCGCATTTTCCATGAAAGCGACAGCCACTTCAAACGGATCGACCATCGTCGTCGTTTTCGCGTACAGCGCGCCTTTAGCTTCGGGATTTATGTGCGGTTCAAGCTCGTGAAGCTCTTGACTGTTTAATTTTACGACGCCTTCTACACCGTTAATTTTTGCGTTTTCAAGCAACCGGTCGACGGTCTTTAGGTCTTCATCACTGTAAGCCACGACCAAAGTCCCCGTGGGACGGATGTGAAAGCCCAGATCTTCGGCTAGTTTCGGATACATCCTAGCCCCCTTGGGATTAAGAAGGGCTTTTAACGTCCCGGGGTGGGGGTCATAACCCGGATGGATGACCCCGCCGTTTTGTTTGGTTGTAGCCGTCGCGACGTCCGGACCTTTTTCGAGTAAGACCGTCTTTAAGTCGTATTTAGCTAATTCGTGAGCGATGGCGGTACCGGTAATACCGCCACCGATGATCACGACGTCGTACTTCATCAAAGCCAACCTTTACTCTTTTCGACGGCTTTTTTCCACTGATCGTAGAGATCTTCGCGTTCTTTTTCATCCATCTGGGGATGGAAGATCTTGTCGGCTTCCCACAGTTCTTTGATCTGGTCTTCGCTCTCAAAGATCCCGCTTCCCAGTCCCGCCAGGTAACAAGCACCAAGAGCGGTCGTTTCGATATCTTTCGGTCTGACAACGTCCGCGTTTAAAATATCGGCCTGGAACTGCATCAAAAAGTCATTTTTGGAAGCACCGCCGTCTACCTTGAGTTCTTTTAATTTGACTCCGGAGTTGCGTTCCATTTCTTCCAGCAGATCTCTGGTCTGGAAAGCCAAGGATTCGAGCGCAGCCCTGGTTATCTGTTCTTTGGTCGTACCGGCCGTAAGACCGATCAACATGCCCCGAGCCTTTGGATCCCAGTGAGGTGCGCCAAGGCCGGTAAAGGCAGGAACAAAATAGACCCCTCCGTTATTTTGAGCGATGATCGCCATCTCTTCGGAGTCGGCCGAATCTTCAAAGAAATTGAGCTTATCCCGGAGCCACTGTATGACCTGTCCGGCGATTAAAATGGATGCGCCCATGGAGTATTTGACTTTCCCATCTTTGCCCCAGGCTACGGTCAACAAACCTTTTTCCGTTTCCGGGGCGGTATCTCCCGTAAACATCAGCGGAACGGCACTGGTCCCGTAC
>CANRHG010000022.1 GCA_947630385.1 uncultured Eubacteriaceae bacterium | reverse complement strand
CCGTATAGGTAATCTTGTCGCCAATCTTATTGTAATTATCGTCGGTATGCGGAGACTGTTCTTCTCTGTTATGGTATTTTTCAATCAATACCCTTGGACTATCGAGCGGATTTTCAACTGTCTCAGTCTGAACTTCCGGAGCGTTTCCAACCTGAACGTAAGCTGTATTTAAAACTTCAATGACCGCATCGTCATTTACGGTTACTTCAAATTCTACATAGCCACGGGCTCCCGGTTCGGTTTGAGAAATCGTCCAGTTGACCGTACGTGCTTCTTCATCATAAGTTCCATCGTGAGTAGCCGAACCATCGACGTAATCTACTCCTTTGTCAAGTGGGTCTCGAATAAGAATATCGGCTATTGTACCGCTGTCGTTTTCCCAACTTATACGATATTTGATCGTATCGCCGACACCTACTTGTTCACCACTTCCAGGATCGACTTCACTCTTATGTTGTCCACCGAGCGGATTTTCGACTCTATTCGTAACAGTCGTTTCATTTCCGACCGTAATAGCTGCTTGATTAAATACATAATTATCCGTTTCGTCTGCATTTACATCGGAATCGAATTCGTAGCGGTTTGTTCCTTCAATATTTTCTTTATAGTTCCAAGTATATTCAGCTTTATCGTTGATCGTAACTCTAAGCTTGACCTTTCCAAACTCACCGGCAGGTTGTTTTGGAATCGTCCAAGTTACGGTATGGGAATATCTATCGTATTGTGCATCCAGACCTACCGGATAACCATCGACATATTCTGCTTCATAAAAATCTACACCAGGATCAAGTTTATCGGTGATTACGACGTCTTGCGTTTCATCGGTATAATTTTCCCACGAGATTTCATAATCGATGAATTGGCCATAACCGACTTTTTGTCCATTACCTGGAGATGTTTCCTCTTTAGCTCCCGGATTATTTTCGGGATCTCTTGGTCGGTCTACTGGATTTTCTACTATATTGGTATTAATTGCTGGATCGTCACCGATCTTGACAGCTCCTCTATTATAGATTCTATTATCAGGATTGGAATTATTTACCGGTCTATCCGGATTAGTATAATTCCATTCTCCAAAAGCATCTACATTTACTCGAACTTCAAACTGAACGCTACCAGTTGCTTTACCTAATTGTTTACCAAGATTCCAAGTAATTATACGGCTTGATTTATTATAAGAAATTGAAGGTGTAATGTTTCCAGTAGATACGTCATCTCCTTCCTTAGAAGCAGACAAGCTTACGCCCTCTGATTCTATCTGAGCACTAACAAAATCTACTCCAGGATCAAGTTTATCCGTAACGACTACTTCAGCTTCTTCATCCTTATAGTTTTCCCATTCAATTTGGTAAGTAACTATTTGATCGACATAAACCGTTTCATCAGCTCCAGGATAAAGCTCTTTCTTTTCTGGGCCACCTGTAGGATTCGTTACTTCGTTTGTATCTTGATACTCATTATCGATCGATACCCCACCACGGTTTCTAATCAGATTATCTTCTGATTCTGGATCTAAAGTATCTCCTTCATAATCCCAACCGTAACGAGCCTGATCATTAACCGTTACTGAAAAGTAAATATATCCTTCTGTTCCTGCATCTTGTTTTCCAAGATCCCACTTAAGTGTTCTATAGTTATCTTCGCTGGTTACTTCTACATCGGGTAATTCTTGTTCTTCTCCATTACTTAAGAGTAATACAGCTTTATCCGAACCTTCTTTAAAATCTACTCCAGGATCTAATTTATCTATTATAGATACAGTTGCGGCTTCCGATTTATAGTTACGCCATTTAATTCTATAGGAAACTTCATCTCCCGGATAAACCGTATCGTTATTTCCTTCCTCATCTTTTGGAGCTAATTCTTCTTTTTCCGGTTGATCGGTTGGATTATGAACAATATTTGTCTTTACTTCAGGATCGGTACCTACCTGCAGTCGGGCCTGATCAAGGACCTGTGAATCCTTATTATTCGGGTCAACTTCATTATTATCAGAATCATAATCCCAGAAATAAAGTGCATTGTTATTAACAATGACAGTTAAAGTAACTTTTCCTGAAGAGTGAGGCGCTTGCGGTCCCAAACTCCACGTTACTTCATGGTTTTCATCAGAATAAACCGGTTGGCTAGCACCTTGTGGAGTATCTCCAACGTATCCGGCTGAAACATAATCGACTCCTGGATCTAATTTGTCAAGTACTGTTACTTGTGCTTCTACATCCTGATAATTAAACCATTCTATTTCGTATGTTATTTGGTCTCCGACCTTAACACTAGTCCCATCGCCAGGATTGGTTTCTGTTTTTTCTGGCTGTAATGGGTTAGGAATTTCATTCGTTTCCGTTGTCGTTTCATTTACCGTTATAGACGCTTTATTACGAATTAAGAAATCATTATCGGTTACACCCGTTAAATCATCCGAAGAACCATAATTCCAGAGAAGTTTCGCATTTTCGTTTACTTTAACTTCCAGACTTACTCTACCCTGAGCAGAAGCTGCTTGTTCTCCTAGATCCCAAGTAACAGTACGCGTAGTCTGATCGTAGGAAATAGTTATTTTTCCATCTTTATCACTAATACTTTCACTGCCTTGGATTAGTTTTAAATCACCTACACTAGCGCTAACAAAATCAACACCTGGATCCAGTTTATCCGTCACTTTAACAGTCGCAGCTACTGGAGCTCCTTCTTCTTCAGCATCGTTAGCCCAGAAAATATCGTAAGAAACAGTTTGTCCTACTTCAACGCCCTGATTAATTCCAGGAGAGGTTTCATCTTTAAAATTTCCTTTTGGATTGTTGTCAAATACGAAATCCGAGTTAGTGTTATTATCTCCAGTTGATTCATTAACTAATTCTTTAACGCTTGCTTTAGGCTCTTCTATTGACGTCGGATCATAAGTTACCAGATAACGTTTTGCGCTTAGTTTTCCTTCCGTATCAGCATCGACCGTCACGATTAGATAATATTCCGTATCATCACTTAGATAATGAGCATCTTCAGGTAACTGAGATTCAGTAATCTTATAGTAATAGGTTCCGGCCATTTTATACTGAATCGGACCTAAGTCTATCTTCCCGTCATTCACACTCGCCGTATAAACCGGATGATTTTCAGAATTAACTTGAGCTCCTTCAGGCATTGGGAAATTTTGTCTGGATATAACACTATTAACTGGATTTAAGGTATAAGTTGCTTTTGAATCCTCTGATATTTCCTTTCCATAACTTACTTCAGTCTGGATTTGTTTTGAGAAAATTGCTGAACCATCTACTCGAGCAGTTAAAGTTACAAAACCTTTTTTTATTCCACTGATATTCCAAGTAACTGTATTATTTTCTGGATGATAGATAACTTTACTTGCATAAACTGCAGGATCGTTTTCAGTTTGTTTTGGATTTGAAGCACTGACATAGGTTAGATTAGGATCTAATTGACATATTAAATCATTGTTATTATTATCCCAACTAATCTTATAAGTAATTTCATCTCCAGCATTTGGTTTATTATTAGCCGTTTCTATTTTAATGTTCCCATCTTCTGGAGTTAAACCAGGAGTAGTGGATGTTTCTTCTTGACCTATCTTAGATAAATCAAGAGCGTTGTTTCCTTTTTCAGTTGGATCTTCAATTGAACGGACATACTGTAATCCTTCCAGATTAAAGCTAAATGAATTATTATCTCCAGTTACAGGTTCTTCTAACACTTGTTTTTGGCCAATCAGATTAATTTCAGTAGGCACTGGTTCAACATATCTATTCAGATATGCAACCATTTCTTCTTCGTGACCAGTATCACCTTGATTTAAGCTATAGCATTGACCAAAAATTCCAGCTATAGTTGGGGCTTTCTCTATTAAACCACCAAAATTATAATCCGAAGAAGGGACAGGTGAATGATTGCCATTTAAATCGTCTTTATCTGTTCCACCCTCACTGTCGTAATAAAGAATGCTTTCTTGTTGATAATGATATACGCTATTAAATTTAAAACCATCCGCTGATTGTTCAGGAAGAATAATTTCTTTTACTTTATAATTGGCTCCAGAAGTAAGGCCATTGATTAAAATCCCTTCTTCATTACCTAAGGTGAATTCAGCTACATTAGCGGAGATGTTTTCAGGTGATCCATCTTCATTTTGGTATGGCCAATCCTTAAACCAATCATTATTTTCCTGTTCTTTAAATATATCTTCATCTTTATATCCAAAATAAAGATTTAGAGTTTGATAATAAGCTTGAATATTGTAAGGAGTTGTTAATGTAGAAACTCTTTCGTGATGGTCTCCAAAATGAGCAAAAACGAAGTAATTACCTGAATCTGTATCTAGATATTTATAGTCAAAATTATCTCCAGTCTCAAAACTCCATCCTTCCTGATCTAATTGAGATACCGGAACAAAAACTACTTCTGTACTAACATATTCAATCATACCAGCAGGATGTTCTGAGTCCGCTAGTTTAAATATAAGATCAGATGTCTGAGGCGAAGAAACAATTTCTTCTGGAGTGGCTACATAAATGATACGTTTTCCATGATAAGAAGTCTCACCAGGAGATACAGAACTTGAATAAATAATGTAAGTATTCGAAATATCTTCACTTATCTCATTCGTTTTTTCTTTTAATTTATTTCCGCCAACATAAACATAATATTGAGCGTCTTTATCTGGAGCAGGTCCAAGTTCATTCCCATGAACATCAACTATAACATCATTACCTTGTCCGTTAGTAACGATTTGTTTTCCATCAGCTGTTACTCTAACATTTTGACTCGTATCTTGTCGGAGCAAGCCATTATTATCAGTTGGAACGTCAATTTCTTCTAACTTTCTTTGCCATTCACCAGAATAATGATTATATACAAGTTTAGTAGCTGGTACGATTCCCTCTTCTCCCTCTATCTGAACTTGATAAGTAAATTGTTCATTGGGATCAGGATTATTTTCATTATATAAAACATTCTTAGTAATATTTAAGCCAGTATCGGAAATAGCTACTTGTCCATCATTACCTAAATACGTATTAAAAATAACGTTATTTTTAACCTTTTCAGCAATTGGATCAACAGCCATCATTTGAGGTCCTTCTTGAGGGATAGAATCTATACTAACTACCTCACCAGTTGAATTGGCACTAATCGTTGGAACATAGAAATTATTAGCTGTATCAGTTATGTTAGCTTCTGCGTAATCATTAGTTCCATCTTGGTTTTGATATTTATTATTATAATTTGATCCTTTTTGGCGAACATTATCCGCTAAATTTCCAACACGAATTCCATTTGGCTTAGCTGCTAAAACCCAATTATGACTTTCATCAATAACTTTAGCATTGTAATTATCTTCTACTTCGTCTTGTTTTATTCTTTCTTGAATTTTAGCTTTATTTGCTGCTGTTGGTTTTCCTCTTGTTCCATCAGCTGTTTGATTTACGTCTGTTCGATTACCAAAATCTGAATCTGTAGAAGGATAATAAGGAACATAGTAACCCGCGTCTGTATCATACCAACAGAAATATTCACCAGTTGTTACATCATCTCCGCCAACTGCTGAGCCAAACTCAGAACCAAGTCTGGAAACAGCTTTAAATTTTTTCTGACAATTATACTGAACTTCACCGGTACCTGAAACCCCTGTTGAATTTCCATTTGGAACATAATATTCATCAATAAGGTAATACCATTTATCTGAGGTTACATTATCTGGCTCTGTTACTAGATTGTATTCATTTCCTAGTACAGTTTTAACTTCTGTATCATTAACTTCATTGTCCTCACCAGCATTAATTTCTTTTTCTCCTGGATCATTAGGTTGCTTTTCCTCTGTTGTGTATAACTTTAATGGTTCCTGAAATAAATAATACTGATTTTTTGTAGCTGGAGAGAAAGAAGTACTTGTATTACCACGAGTCGAAGTCTGATCTATTCCTTCGTAATTAAAACTATCCTCAGTATAATAATTTGATCTAAAGATAATATCATCTTCTTCAGTGGTTATTTGATATCCATTTTTTCGTTGTTCGTCTATCTTCTCAGTAGTTACTTTGTTTTCATTAATGTAATTTGAATCAACCTTGGTTAAATCGATATCTAAACCATCATCACTCATAATCTCATCTTGAATACCAACTGAATAAAATAGTCTTATCGGAGTTGATTCTGAAACATCCTCTACATTTGTTGAATAAACTTTAGGTGTGCCATCCGTATTTAAACTAATAGAAGCTCTTTGAATTGGGATAGCATTAACCGGAATATTAATACATAACTGTTCGTCAAAACCAGCGTCAATCGGTAGTCCTTCAGTATTTTCATAATTTCCGGAATCCTCAACCCAGATACGAACATCACTAAGAGCATAAACTCCTGTTCTTTCCTCTCTTTTTTCAGCTGTATCTAAGGTGTTTAAATCCGATGGAGGTAATCCATAGACAGGATTAAATCTTGGTGTATTTCTATCTGTAGATTCTTCAGAAAAGCGATAAACCGTATACTCAATATTTTGTTGTTTCTCATCAATTAAATCGGGATTATGTGAAACTTGTCCTTCTAAATTTGGAATATACTGAACTATAGTTTGACTATTAATTCTATAAACCCATCCGTTAGCCCAAGCATCCTCATTACTATGAACATTTGAATCTAAAGGTTCTGGAAAATCAATATAACCATCATTATTACTATCGGCTTTAGCTCCCTGGGTAAATTTAGTATAAGCTAAAGCTGTTTCCGGATTGTCTCCTTTGTACCATCCTTCTGGGAATAAAGAATTTCTCCACGTAAGAAGTTCTCCATCTTCTCCGGTTTTTCCATTATTAGCTTGCATGTAAGCGTCATTAAATTTAAAACTATAATCAGCTGTTCTTTCTATTCCATGCATTTCACCGAATAATAATAAAGACATATCATAATTATCTTCTTCCTCATTCGGCTGACCATCCCACGTGGTTTTTCCAATAGTATTAATACCTTCATCTTTTATCTCCATATATTTTCCAATCGGATCAGAATAGGTTATTGAATTTTTAACCCCCATATCATTAGTTCCATCAACCGGAATGAATGGCTCTGTTTGAAGACTATCAATAATCTGTTGGAAAATATTAGACAGACTCTCACCAGTAGCTGTTCCAATAAAATTCGTTGTGTAATTTATATTATTTTGGATATCTTGTGTTTTTATTTCATCTGTTCCAGGTAATTGTCCTAAAGACAATTGAGTATGATCATTTTCTCTATCTAAATTTACAGTCTGACCATTTGTCCAGTTAGTATATTTTGTATAAGCATTATTTAAATTAGTTTTATCATCAGTAGTAATCTCTGCCCCTAGTATAGAGTCGGCTATTTGGTTAGTCGGTCGAAAGTAATGTGAAGGATCCATTATGGCCCCGACACGAATTCTTCCACCAATAGTCGTCCCTTCAGTAGAATCCATTAATGGAACTATATCCATACCAACACTATAAGTCTTAAGTGAACAATTTGTGGCATCAGCATTTTCTGACTGTGCTTTTAGATTACTTAAATAGTGATTATTGACCTTAGCTTTCATATAAGCAGTAGTCATAAGTGTTTCAACAATAACAGTTTCAGAATTAGGCGAATCATAATATCTTGTTCCTTCTTTAGTTTTTGATCCGGCAGTAGTAGCTGTTAAACTTGGATATGGATTATACCAATCAGATCCATTATTAGAACCGTTATTAGAAACTGCATTAGCACCGCCATCTCCTAAAAAGACTAGAGCAGGTATTCTAGAAACATGTTCATCTTGAACCTCAATAGTAGTGTCTTCAGCATCAGCTAACATTTTAAGTCCGGTATATAAACCAGCTTGAGTATTGGTATAATTTCCGATTTGTACAGCAGTTTGGACTGTATTATCATAAATCGTGCCGTTTGTAATACACGTATTCTCATCAGTTAAATGCTCATATAAATCGAAATCATTATCATTATTTGTGACAGGGGAAGGTCTATTTCCATTAACCTTATCTCCAGCATTACGATTATGACCTCTTAAATTTGTAAATTCTAAATATTTATTATCTGCTTTATCTGAATATTTTCCTAAAGGAACTAGAACCGCTCCTTGATCTCCAAAGACGGCTAAACCAATTCTATTTTCAGAATTTTGATTAATTATCGTATCAAAAGCATTATTTAAAGCTTCTAAGGTGTGAGCTATACGAGTATTATTGTCTCCTCCAGCTCCTGTATAACCTTGTCCCATTGAATTAGACATATCGATAACAAAAACGACATCTAATGGAATATCAATACTTTCCTGTTCACTAGATCCTAAACAGGAAAATACATGAAGAAAATCATCGTTAGTTGATACACTTGCAGTAATGTCTTTTTCTCCTGAACCGTCAGTAAAAGTTAGTGTATTTCCACTATAAGAAACACTGTTGTCATTATCTTCATCAACTTCAGCTTGAATTTTAGTATCATTATCATTCTGGTTAGAAAAAACAGATTTATCTGTCCAGAGTCTACCAGCATATCTTGATCCAGACTCTTTTGTTAATAGAGCGTCTTTATAATTCATCATAGTACTTGGGTCATTTACTCTAGTTACTCCTGGAGTAGGACCATTTAAACTATCGTTTTCGGCAGCAAAAACATTGATAGATATTTGTGAAAAAATCATTAAAACTGCCAGAATCAGTCCAAATAATTTAATAATTTTCTTACTGTACTTCATTTCTTTAATTTTTCTCTTTCTATAAATTTTCGAACTGCGTTATATCGCTTTTATGAATCACTCCATACGACCTGTCCATAAGATCATTACTGTTAATTAGCAGATACGATTATAATTTCCGGATTTTTGATCCCATCGACAGGAATTTCATATTCAATTCCATACTTTTGAAAAAAGCTTTTTAGAATATTAAAAGCTCCAACACCATCCGCGTTATATTCTTCGTCTCCATCCACAAAAAGTCCTCTTTGGACGCGATTACTCTTATTTGCGTATTTTTTATCCACGCTTTCTGAAGACGGTGCGCACTGTGAGGTATAAGCTTCGCTATGCTTCGTGATATCCACACCAATCTTTGCGAGTTTGAATCTTAGTTGTCTATAGAAAAGTTCGTACGGAAAAGGACTTCCCGGCTTTTCTTTGATTTTTCCTACAACGACGCAAGTCACTCTTTTTTTCTTGGCGTATTCTACGATGTAATGCGTGAGTTTATGTAAGATATCTTGAAGCGTGTGCTCTTTTTTATCCTTTAGCCTTAGCATTTTTTTGGTATCAAAGTTAAAAATACCTTCAGCTTGATAGATCTTTTCCAACTCTTTGATTTTTTTGTCAAAATAGTAACCACGGCTGATGTAATCTCTTCCGAGAATCAAACACTTACCATCTCCTGAATCGACCATCGTGATTGGATTCTTTATACCGAGGTCAATCGACAAATACCTGTCCTTTAATATGTTCATTATTTCTCCATTCTTCGTTGTTACTTCCTCTAGAAAACTCCTGATCAAAAATCTCATACGAGTTAACTTTGAAAGTTGTTTAATAAAAAAATCTATTATTGTAAAAAGATTATCTTTTTTAACATTAATTTCCTGTATAAAAACTTAAAATTATTCATTTTCTAGTCAATTTATTCATTCTATTTAATCCAGTACTCCTCCTAATTTATTTTTTCAGTAAACTCTCAATTAATTACGAAAATTATTTTCTATTTTCTCTTTCTAAATTCCAAAACAAAAGGCTAAACTACGCACTTATCTTTCCTAAATGTTCATTATTTTTTTACGATTTTTGAGAATAAAGAAAAATAATTTCGTAAAATAAAAATAATGAGATGTTTCTGCATAAACTAAAGTTTTATGCAGTTCTATAAGTAGATGTTAGCTTTTTAAGACCGTTCAATAACTAAAATCAGATTTCTTTAACAATTGTAAACCTTTATAACTTTACAAAAAGAAAATTTTGATAAAGTTTTTCATTAGGCTTAAGTCTTTAAAAACTACAGATTTGTTATAAACTAAATTTTTGGCTCCATTTTTGGAACCACGAAAGGTTTGTTAATGGTCAGTTGGAAAGACAAGTGTAAATGCTATTTAGCTGCATTTAAACTTTTCTTTATAACCAACCTAAACAGAAGTTAATTTAACCAATATATTTTAAATGTAATTTTCCCATATAATTAATAAAATTTTATTGTCTAACTTTTTGTATATCATTATTTAAACTCATAATTATGATATATTAAATATATAAGAATTTTGATTCTATACGATTTTTGCGTTAAACTAACGATAAAAGTGTAAATTAAGAGCCAAAAATTAATTATCTTATTCCGATAAAACGTCTTTATTAAAAGCTATGAAAATTTTAGAAAGAAAGTAGAAAAGAACAGAGTTCTATTAAGTGAAGATTTAGTTGTGATAAATTTTGTTGATCGTTCCGTTTGTCCTTGTCCACGCAAAAACGCGTAAGACGTATCTCCAGCCTTAAGTAGGCTAAAGAAATCTTAATGCTCCCTTTATTACCTTCTTTCCAGTACACAGACAATTCCAAACCCAATTAGTCTAAAATATAATTTAAACTAATGATATTTTACTACCTTAGGGTAAAAATTTCAAATATTTACCCTAATTTTAAGTAAATTTTAGGTAATTCTACATAAATTAGGGAATAAATTAAAAGCTAAGGTAATATTTCTTAGATAACTTTTATTATCCGATGTAAGCAAGGAATTACCAGAAAATTTCCAAACTCTCTGAAACGATTTCATTAACTTCTTTCCGAGTTCTTTATTTTGAAAGTTAATTCTGCTCACATAGTTCAATAAATCCAATCGAACAGCTTTGTCGATATCTAAACCAGACGAGATCTATATAAGATAAATCATGGTCTATTTTCCTTTACTGTCTTTCCTGAACCAATGAGCCTGAAAGTGACTATTTAAAGGGGATAGAATTCTATTAAGCTGAAATATTAATACTTTAATCCAAAAGTTTCAAAAATTTTTTGAACCATCGTGGGACAAAATAGATTTAAACAGAATCATGATTCCTTTTTACATTTGTCATTTATTCATTTTTCGAGTAGATTAAACAGATCTCAATCCGAGACTAAAGAGTATTTAAGTTTCCATCTGCTAAAGATAGCTCTAGAACTTTTATTGGAGTCAATCTAATTGTTTAAGCTCAGTTCACTCTATTTCATAAACTTTAAATGATTCCATTTATTCTCTCTTCTAAAATTCATTTAACTTAATAACCCAACTTTATTTTTACAACTAACCTTCTTAATTAAAGGATCTCGATCTTTTTTATTAACTAGGTTTACGATATCTAATTAATCTTTATTCCTTTTCTTATAGCTCTTTGTCTACGGTCTGTTAAACTTCTGGGTTTAAAGTAATGGTTCTAAGTCCTGCCTACGTCTATTTTAGCCATAAAAAAAGAGGTTAAACTAACGCAAGTCAGTCTCAACCTCATAATTTCAAATGTCATTCCCATTCGATCGTACCCGGGGGTTTACTTGTAATATCATAAACAACCCGGTTAACGTGATCAACCTCGTTGACAATTCTAGTAGAAATCCGCTCAAGCACCTCCGGTGGGATCCTTGCCCAGTCGCTCGTCATCCCGTCGACCGAGGTTACGGCGCGGATCGCTATTAACTGGTCGTAAGTCCTACTGTCTCCCATAACCCCGACGCTTTGTACGCCGGGAAGAACAGCAAAGTACTGCCAGATATCCCGATCCAGTCCCGCTTTAGCGATCTCTTCCCTTAGAATACTGTCGGCCTCTCTTAGGATCTCAAGCTTATCTTTGGTCACGTCCCCGACGATACGGATGGCTAGTCCCGGCCCAGGGAAAGGCTGGCGGTAAATCAGGTTTTCCGGAAGGCTTAGCTCTTCACCGAGTCTTCTTACCTCATCTTTAAATAAAAGTTTTAGTGGTTCTAGAAGGGTGAAATCGAAGTCTTCGGGTAACCCTCCCACGTTGTGGTGGCTTTTGATCGTCTCTCCACTCGCGCTCCTACTCTCGATAACGTCCGGGTAAATCGTGCCTTGTAGAAGAAAGTCAATATTATCGAGCTTCCCAGCTTCCTCTTCAAAAACCCGGATAAAGTCTTCGCCGATGATTTTTCGCTTCCTCTCCGGATCCGATACGCCTTCCAGATCTTTTAAAAAACGGTCTTCTTCGTTAACTCGGATAAAGTGGGCCATGTCTGAAAAAGCCGCTTCGATTTGATCGCCTTCGTCTTTTCGCATCAGGCCATGATCAACAAAAATACAGTAGAGCTGATCCCCGACGGCTTTGTGGACGAGCGCCGAAGCAACAGAAGAGTCGACCCCGCCCGAAAGCGCACAGAGAACCTTTTTATCACCAACCGTCTCACGGATTTCTTCAACCTGGGTCTTAACAAAATCCTTCATCGACCAGTCGCCGCTGACCCCACAGATGTTATACAAAAAGTTTTCTAGGATCCTACTCCCGTTTTCCGTGTGAACGACTTCCGGGTGAAACTGTATCCCGTAAAGTTTCTTGTCCGGCGCTTCAAATACCGCGACGGGACAAGCGTCGGTTTTACCTGTGATCACAAAATCTTCCGGCAGTCTTTCGATCCGATCCGCGTGGCTCATCCAGACGGTGTTTCCGTCTTCTATCCCTTCAAGAAGTTCTGACTCTCCGATTCTCTCGAGTTCTTTTTTACCGAACTCCTGTTTTTCCGCCCGGTCGACCTTGCCCCCGCAAAGGCTTGCGATAAGCTGTGCGCCATAACAAAGGCCTAAGACCGGAACCCCCAACTCTAAAAGGGCGGGGTCGATCTTAGGCGAGTTTTCGTTATAAATACTGTCGGGACCACCCGTTAAGATGATCCCAACAGGTCTTTTTTCTTTTATCTCTTCGATGTCCGTAGTATAGGGAAGTATCTCCGAGTACACCCCGCTCTCTCTTACCCTTCGGGCGATGAGCTGCGTATACTGGGCTCCCAAGTCTATGATCAAGACGGTTTGTTGCAATTATTTTCCTCTTAAAGCTTCTTTGATCAATCGTGACGGATCGTCCTGATCAAATTCGATACGTTCTATATCTTCACTGAGCGCTTCTAACTGCATAAGCAGGTAGACGGTCTCAACTACGGCCTTGCTGTCTTTTCCGAAAGCTTCGGCGCCGGTAAAATTCTTAAACTCTGGATTAAGGTAGATCTCGAGCTGGGTTTCGGGCTCTTCGTAGCGGTAGACGGTGCTGCCTTCACTGCTTCCGACTTTGGCATAGCCCGGACCAAACGGTACGACCGTTGGGGTACCCACCACGTTAAAGGCTTGCCCCGTTTTCTTCGCTAACCTGTCGGCCAAGTAAAAGGAAGCCGAGCGGCTGAGCGAGGGATGATCCGGAAAATACTGCGATTCCGTCCAGGTATAGACGTGATCGTCTGACGTCCGAAGGTAGTTGTCAACTTTGACCCAGTTTCCCTCCATCGTGAGATGAAGTTTATCCAGTCCTTCGGTGTCTGCCTTTTGGTCCGTCGTTAAGATAAGATCGTAGGCACGCAGCGAGCGTGAACTCTCCTCATTACTGATATCGATGTGAAAGATTCCTTTGGAGTCCTGGTAAGCGTCGGTCGCCTTATAGTCTATATAGACCGTAACCCCCGAATCGGTTAGAAGATCGATAAAACGCTGTTGGGCGTCTTTTGACAGATCCGGAAAGAGTTTATCTTTCGGACAGACCAGATCGACCTTCGAGCCCAGATAAGCCCAGAACAGGGCAATCTGCGCGCTCACGCTCCCGTAGCCATAGATCATCAGGCGAATCGGTGGTTCGTGAAGAAGTCCCATGTTTTCGGCCGTATAAAAACCGTAGAGGTCTTTTCCGAAAATATCCGGAACGTCCGTCTTCGGCTCACGGGCCAAGACGATGTTCGTATACAACAGATATCGTGAGTTCGTGTCGGGGCGGTCGATCTTAATACGTTTTTCGTCTACATCACACGTCCCAAGATAAATATCGACCTCGCTTTTCTTTAAGGCGTCAACTAGGGCTTTGGAGTAATCTTCCGCCTTTTTACGGATGCTGTCGTAGTAGGCGTCGGGATCAAAGGAAGCCCCGTCAAAACTAAGACCGACCTCCTGGGCTTTTCTACACTCCCTGAGTAAATAGTCGTTTTTTAGTAAGGTCTCTAGCGGCATTTCGGCGGCCATGCGCTTAAGCCCACCGATACGGTATTCTTCGACGACCGCCACGCTCAGGCCGTTTTTTGCCGCCCGAATCGCGGTCTGACAACCGTTAAGGCTCCCACCCAAGACGACTAAGTCGTAGCGTTTATAACTCATCGCTGTCTCCGTCATCTGCGTCTTTAACCTGTAGGTCGTCTAGTAGCGAATTTATAAGACCGATCCCCTCTTTTCTCGAAAGTACCCTGCTGTCGTACTCAAGTTCTATATTTAGATTCTCTTCATAACCGGCTTTTTCCAGGTAAATTACCAGGGTCCCTTTGGGATCGAACAAGCCCGATACGGAAGTAAGACGGGTATCAAGTAGATCGATAACGAGCGGAACGTCCGGATGGACGGCCGTCTGGCTATCGTCATTTAATGCTTCCTTGATTTTTTCTACGTTTTGGGTATTAATATAAAACGACTTATCCTCGGAAAGTCGCATAAAAAGCAGCCCGTATTTAAAGCCAAAGCTTTCCAAAGATTTATTGATAAGGCTTAAGATTTTAGGGACGTCTTCAGTCTTTCCTACACGGACCGACCCGGTGAGTCTTACGATTGGGCTTTGGGGATAATCTTTTACCGGTTTTTCTTTTAAGACAAAATCCGTTTTTTGCGGCGCGCCAATCAGTAAGGTCGCGTTGGTGTCCTCGGGTAGGATGATCACCGGTCCAGATTTTATCGTAGGCTCACCTGAGTATAGTCGGATAACCGATGGTGTTTCGGCCTGTGGCGCGTTAAGTTTGGGATAAGTATTTCCCGCTAGATAGACCGGTTTATAGGACGTGGAAAGTTCGATCTTTTCTTCGCTCGGAATCGCGTTTTCTTCATCGGTCGTAAGACGGATAACGTTTTCGCTTGATGTGACCGGTTCTTGGAGACTTGTCAGCGTTTCGACCTGTGGAAGGGCGATCTTTGTGGTTTGTGGTTTTAGACTGTTTAATATTTCATTTTCGGCGCCTTCCGGATTTCTTAGGTAGCGCTCAACGTCCTGCTTTCGAATCTTCATGCTTCCCGGAGGTGCCGGAATCTTTTGGATGTCCAAATGGTGTTTGTTGGCCAGGCGCAGAGCTAAGGAAGACAGAGGTAGGCCGTACTGGACCGTGGGTTTTTCTTCCTTTTGGTGGCGCTTTAATAATTCTTCTCGTTCTTTGACCATGAAATTCGTGACATCTTTTAATTGAATGCGTCCGTCGGGTCCGCTTCCCGGAATCTTTCTTAAATCGATGTTTTCTTCCCGGGCCTTTCTGCGGGCACTCGGCGTCGCTTTGATGTGGATGCGTTCTTTTAACTTCTTTTTATCGAGGTGGAGGGATTTGATTAGATTCAGGTCCTGCTTCGTCATCTGGTCTGTGATCTTTAGGTCGCCGATCTCGTCAAAATCGACGAACAGACCGATGACGTCGTCGCTGTTAAAAGCGGCTCCGCTGTCAACGAGGCGTTTGTACAAAATCCCGTCAAAAGGTGCGTCAAAGGTATAAAAATCCATCCCGCTGCGGTAGGACAGCAGCGGCTCCCCGCCTTTTAGGGTCTCTCCTTCCCCGATAAACCAGTGTTCGATCTTAAGATCTTTTCGGTCGGGAATTGTTATTTCATACATCAGCTAAGACCTATTACTTCGTAAATGGCTTTAAGGATCTCTTTTTTGCCGATCTCGCCTCCGGCCTCATCGTTAAAATAAGTCGGAGTATCTGCTCCCCCTACGCGAAGAATCGGCGCGTCGAGATAGTCGAAACACGGGCTTTCGATGACCGCCGCGGCGATGTCCGCGCCGATGCCACCGACTTTGGCCCCGTCGTGCACGATCACAAGCCTCGAGGTTTTAATCACCGAATCGAAGATCGTCTTTAGATCCATCGGATAAAGCGTTAAGGGGTTGATGATCTCGACCGAGATCCCTTCGCGCTCGAGTAGCCCCGTCAGACTCTTGACCTGAAGCAGGGCCGGTCCCCACGAGACGATCGTAAGGTCGCTCCCTTCCTGTTCGATTTTGGCCCGGTACAGCCTTTCGGTATAATCACCCGACGGAACGGCTCCGGCCGTATCAAACAGGGCGCGGTTTTCTAAAAAGACGACGGGTTCTTCGAGTTCCAGTGCGCTATTAAAAAGTCCCACGGCCTGGGCGGGCGTCGTCGGTGAGACGACCGTGAGCCCCGCAAGTCCCGTAAAGAGGCTTTCAAAGTTCTGGGAGGCTACGGGCCCGAGCCCACGTCTGTAACCGTTTGGGATCTCTAAGATCAGCGGTACGGGCGTTTTTCCGCCCGAGAGGAAATTGTACTTGGCCGCGTGGTTAAAGAGCATCTCGAGGGTCAGTAGGGATAAATCAGAGGAAGAAACTTGTACGATGGCTTTAAGCCCGGATAGGGCCAGCCCGATCCCCGTCCCGACGATCGTCGCTTCACTCAGAGGCGTGGCGTAGCTTTGCGGATTTTCGGTCTTTTCCCCGAGTAGAATCAGATCCGGATCGTTTTGGAGGGCTCTTTGCCTGGCCTCGTCTAGGGCCTTACGAAACGTTTGTATTTTCATGATTTTTGGGCCGTTTCCAGAGCCTTTCTGATCCGATACTTCACTTCCTTTTCGATCGAAAACAGCTGTTCCTGGGTCAAAATCTCGTTGTGGACCAGGTAATCGGCCATCTTCGGGATCGGATCTTCGTTTTCCCAGGCTTCGATCTCCTGAGCCGCCCGCGTCTCGGATAGGGACTGTTCGTCAGGGCACAGCCGGTAGGTCAGCGCTTCGATCAGTACCGGACCGTCTCCGTTTCGCGCGTAGTCGATCGCGAGCGAGGTCATCCCGTAGGTTTCGATGACGTCGTTTCCGTCGACGGTGATACCCGGCATGTTGTAGGTATTGGCCCTTTCGGACAAATTGATCACGCTCGAATGTTCTTCGAG
>CANRHG010000021.1 GCA_947630385.1 uncultured Eubacteriaceae bacterium | reverse complement strand
GGACGGGGTACGCTTTCATCAGGTCTCGACCGATGAAGTGTACGGCGCGCTCGGAAAGGAAGGTTTTTTCACCGAGACGACCCCGCTAGCGCCGAATTCCCCGTACAGCGCTTCCAAGGCCAGCGCGGACTTACTGGTTCGAAGCTTTGTCAACTCGCAAAAATTTCCGGCCAGCATCACGCGCTGCTCGAACAATTACGGGCGCTACCAGTTCCCGGAAAAACTGATCCCGCTCATGATCGGCAACATCTTGGAGCTAAAAGACCTGCCGATCTACGGTGACGGAAGGCAGATCCGTGACTGGCTACACGTGGACGACCACTGCAGCGCGATTTTAACGGTCATCGAAAATGGGCTTCCCGGTGAGATCTACAACGTCGGAGGAAATAACGAAAAAGCCAACATCGAGATCGTCGATCTGCTCATCGACAAGGTACGCGGAAAGCTTAAAAAAGAAAATACCCTGGGGGTTGATACTGAAAAAATCAACGGGGATCTTAAAAAACACGTCCGCGACCGGCTCGGCCACGACGCGCGTTACGCGATCGACAACACAAAGATCACGAGTGAACTCGGATGGGAGCCCGCTTACACGTTTGAAGACGGGATCGACGAGACCGTCGAGTGGTATTTAAACAATCAGGACTGGCTCGAACAGGTACGCGATCAGAGTTATCAGGACTATTACGACCAAATGTATGATAAAAGATAGATAATGTTTGCTTTTTTTAAAGACATCTATAACAATCGAAGGCTGATACTGGACCTGGCCTGGACGGACTTCAAAGCCCGCTACGCCGGGTCTTTTTTAGGGATTTTTTGGGCCTTTATCAACCCACTTGTCACGATCTCGGTCTACTGGTTCGTCTTTGACATCGGTCTAAAGGCCGGACGTACCGACGGTGGGTATCCGTTTATCATCTACCTCATAACCGGGATCATCGCCTGGTTTTTTGTCGGGGATACCGTCGTTAACGCGACGAACTGTTTTCGCGAGTATTCTTATCTCGTCAAAAAGGTCGTCTTCAACATTCGCATCCTTCCGACGGTCAAACTCGTATCCAACCTGTTCACGCACCTGTTTTTCATCTTGCTGGCCATTGCGGTCTGTGCGCTTTACGGGTATTATCCGACGCTGCACCTCATCCAGATCTTCTACTTTCTCGGAGGCCTGATCCTGCTTTTGACCGGCGTGACATGGCTGACGTCTTCGATCCAACCGTTTTTGCCGGATACGCTCCAGTTTATCAACGTCGCCCTGCAGGTACTCATGTGGATGACGCCGATTTTGTACAGTCCCAGCGTCTTTTCCCCGACCGTTCAGTTTTTGCTTAAGATCAACCCGCTTTACTATATCGTCGAAGGTTATCGCCAGTCGTTTTTAAGTAACGGCTGGATCATCAACCACTGGCGCCAGGGTATTTATTTTTGGATCGCGACGGTATTTTTGCTGTGGCTCGGAGCAAAGACTTATAACAGCCTGAGCCAACACTTCTCGGATGTATTATGAACAATCTACAAGAAGAAAAAAACGCGATATCGGTCAAAGACCTCACGAAAGTTTATAAACTTTATCCCAACAACAAGTCCCGCGTAAAAGAGGTCTTTACGCGAAAAAATTACCATCAGGACTTTTACGCCTTAAAGGACATCTCTTTCGATATCAAAGAGGGCGAGTGCTACGGCATCATCGGAAAAAACGGCTCCGGAAAGTCGACCCTACTTAAGATCTTGACTGGGGTCCTCTCCAAGACCAGCGGCGAGGTCGAGATCGACGGAAAGATCGCGGCACTGCTCGAGCTCGGGGCCGGTTTTAACCCCGAGTACACCGGGCGCGAAAATATCTACCTTAACGGGCAGATCATGGGTTATACGAAAGAAGAGATCGACAAAAAGGTCGACGAGATCATCGAGTTTGCCGCTATCGGCGAGCACATCGACCAACCCGTTAAGACCTACTCGTCCGGGATGTTCGTACGCCTTGCCTTCGCGATCTCGATCAACGTCGATCCGGAGATTTTGATCGTCGACGAAGCGCTCTCGGTCGGGGACGCTTTTTTCCAGCTAAAGTGCTACAAGAAGTTTACCGACTTAAAAAAACAGGGCAAGACGATCGTCTTCGTCACGCACGACCTGTCTTCGGTCATCAAATACTGTGACAAGGTGCTCGTCTTAAACGAAGGCGAGATCATCGCCGAGGGCGAAGCCAGCGAGATGGTCGACGTCTACAAACAGATCCTCGTCAACGAAGAAATGTTAAAGGGCAAAAAAGAGCTCGAAGAAGGCGGGATGAGCCTGACCGAAGACAGCGGCATCGAGTGCAACCTGCGCCTGAGCGAAAACGTACTCGAATACGGGACCAAACAGGCCCAGATCACGGACATCGAAGTGACCGATTCGTTCGGCCGGCCCGCGCCACAGATCGAAAAATTTGACGAGCTCGTCGTCGCCTTTACGGTGCATTTTAACGAAGAGATACGAAATCCGATTTTTGCCCTCACGTTCAAGGACGTCAAAGGGACCGAGATCACCGGGACCAACACGATGTACGAAGGCGTCGACGGGTTTGTGGCCGAAGCGGGCCAGGACTATCGGATCGTTTTTAAGCAAAAGATCCCGTTTCAGAGTGGATCGTATTTTCTGTCCCTGGGTTGTACGGGGTTAGACGTTAAGGGCAACTTTAGCGTCTTTCATCGGCTTTACGACATCGTCCAGGTCGACGTGATCACCTCAAAGGACGATACGGTCGGCTTTTTCGATCCGCAAGCCGACGTGCAAGTGGAAAAATTAAGCGATGGCAATACTTAATACCGATTACGAAAAACAAGAAAGCCTCTACACCGACGGCGCCGTGGAGATCGAGCTGCTCAGAGTGCTCGACGAAGAAGACGCAGGCTATACGGACAGTTGGCCGCTGTTTTATCACTTAAGCCCGATCAGGGAGAACATCCTGTCCTGGTACGATTTTAAGCCCGGCGCAAAGATCCTAGAGATCGGAAGCGGCTGCGGGGCACTGACGGGGCTTTTGTGTGAAAAAGCAAAGGAAGTCACGAGCATCGAGCTGACCCGTCCAAGAGCCGAAGTCAACTACAAGCGAAACGCGCACCGCGACAACCTCGAGATCATCGTCGGCGATTTTAACGAGATCGAACTAAAGGACGACTACGATTATGTGGTTTTAAACGGGGTCTTGGAATACGCGGCCAGTTTTACCGATCGGCCCGACCCCTACCTGTCCTTTTTAAAACAGGTAGGCCGCGTTTTAAAAGAAGACGGGGTTCTGCTAATCGCCATTGAAAACCGGCTCGGGCTCAAATACTTAAACGGGGCCCCCGAAGACCATCTGGACATGCTCTTTCGGGGCGTCAACGGTTACGTAAAGGACGATCCGGTACGTACCTTCAGTAAGCGTGAGCTAGGGGCCCTTTTAGGGGAAGCGGGCTTTACCTATCAGGACTTCTACTACCCCTATCCGGACTATAAACTTCCCGAGGTGGTCCTTTCGGAAGAAGCCATTAAAAATATCGATCCGGGGGCGGAGGCGGTCTCGTACAATGCGGGCCGGGTGAGCCTGTTTGACGAATCGGTCGTACAGAGCGAGCTCGTAAAGTCGGGGATCGCCGGCTACTTTAGCAATTCCTTTTTGGTCGCTGCTTCGCGCAGGCCCTTAAAGGACCGCAAACTTTACATGGCCAAATACGCCAACGGGCGAAAAAAAGACTTCGCGACCGCGACGATCATCTACGGGGACAAGAAGGACGTACTGAAACGGGCCCTTTTTGATGAAGGAAAGAAACACCTTGAGCGCATGCTCACACCCCCTTCTACCGGCGCGCTTAAAAACGTAGGCAGCCGGCGCGTGGGAGAGGACGTGCATTTTGACTTTGTCTCCGGACCGAGCCTTGAAGAGGTCCTGCTCGAAGACTTAAAAAACGAAGACCTGAACGCGTTTGACCGGCGAATTTGTGCCTTTAAAGACGAGCTTTATAAAAACACGCGCCTTGGTGAAGACTACGCGGGAGAGGAGTTTAAGGAAGTCTTCGGTGAAGAAAGCGGGGGCTCCTACCACCTTAAGCCGGGAAACCTCGATCTTATCTTTTCAAACGTCATCGAAGCCGAAGAACCCACGGTCATCGACTACGAGTGGACCTTCGATTTTGAGCTTCCCCAGGAATTCGTCCTCTTTCGCTCCCTGTACTACCTGTACCACCAAAACGAGGCCGTGCGCGACCTCTTTGAACTGGAAGAGCTGCTTTCACGCTACGGGATAAAGAGCGAAGACGTCGCGCGTTTTATCGCCTGGGACGAACATTTTGGAAACGTTTACGTAAAAAAAGAGGACGATTACAAGCCCTATCAAATCCTAGAGGCCGCTCCACTTCTGCAAGAACAGTTAATGGCGAGCCGGGAAGAAAGCTCGCTTTATCTCGATTTTGGGCAAGGCCTAAAAGAAGAGACCCGGATCAAGGTCTCTCCCGATTTTGACGGCGAAGACTTTGAGGTCTACTTTGATCTAACGCCGATCCTCGAGCGCGAAGACCGCCCGCTTAGGGAGCTGCGTTGGGATCCGGTCGAGGGGTACTGCCTGCTCGAAGATCTCAAAGTTTGCAGCAACCTCGGCGAGATGCTAATAAAGCCGGGCGGGATCTACTCGGCACAAGTGATCGACGCGGACGGAAAACTCCTCTTTTTGGACAACGACCCGTATTTTATCCTGCTCGGGCAGTTCACGGGCATCGAGTGGATCAAGATCACCGGGAAGCGGATCCCGCTGACCTTTGAAAACGAGATCCCGGTCCTTAGCGAACAGGAGGAGACTCTTACAAATCTTCGCGAAGAAAACGTCCGGGCCGAAGATGAGCTTTTAGCCTTAAAGCGTAAGGTAAGGCTCCTCGAGCAGCGCCTGAGCGATGAAAAGTACGAAGCCCTCAAGTGGCACAGCGCCTACGACAGACTGAAAAACACCAGTCCGGAAGCGCTTTTTGAGATTATTGAGCAACTGCGAGGCAAGTGATGCAACAACCTTCAGACGTCCACTTCGTCATCGAAGAACTGACCAAAAAAGGAAGCGAGTTCCGTATCCGCGGCTGGGCCGTTTCGGTCGAAGACGGAAAGCGGCCCGAGATCGAAATGAGCGGCGGAAAAGACGTCGCTTTTATCCCACAGGTACGCGTCGACGTCGCGGCCGAATACGGGCTCGACGACCCCGACGTGGGATTTTTGTTCTCGTTTCACGCCGGGAGCGATAAGGATTTTAGCGTACGCTTTCACGGGAGAGATTCGCTGCTTTCGGTCCCCATCAGGCGCGAGCAGTTTTCAAACCACTACCGGGTCAGAGGGCTGCAAAAAATCGGCGACTACAGCCTGGGCCAGGTCCTAAAACACCTCAGGACCGGTAAGAGCGGGGAAGTCATCCGCTACGAAGAATGGAAAAACAGCAAAAAGCGCGACGCCCTAATGATCAAAGAGGAAATCGACGCTTTCAAATACAAGCCCCTGATCTCGATCGTCATGCCGGTCTATAACGTCGAGCCGGCCCTTCTAAAAGAGGCCATCGACTCGGTCCGAAAGCAAAGCTACCCGTACTGGCAGCTCTGCATCGCCGACGACGCCTCGAGCGATAAAAGATTAAAAGGCATTTTAACGAGGTACCGGAGCGATCCGAAGATCAAAGTCGTCTTTCGCGAAAAAAACGGACATATCTCTGAGGCGACAAACTCTGCCCTTAGGCTGGCCGACGGGGAGTACGTGGCCTTTATGGACGACGACGACCTGCTCGAGCCGGACGCGCTTTATGAATACGTAAAACTGATCAATGAAGATCCCTCGCTCGAGGTGATCTACTGCGACGAGGATACGCTCGATACCGCCGGCTCCTTTACAAACCCGTTTTTTAAGTCCGACTACAACCGGCGCCTGCTTTTTTCGCACAACTACATCACCCATTTTCTGATGGTAAAGCGCTCGCTGCTGGAACGCACCGGAGGCTTACGGACCCGCACCAACGGCGCCCAGGACCACGACCTGTTAATTCGTCTCTCGGAGCTTACGGACGCCTTTGGGCACATCCCCAAGGTACTCTACCACTGGCGAGCCGCCAAGGACTCGGTCGCGGACAATCCGGAGAACAAACTCTACGCCTACGAAAACGGGGCGTGGGCGATCAACGACTATTTCAGGCGAAACGAAATTCCGGCTAGCGCCAAAGTCGGGAAATTTTTCGGAACCTACGATATTGAGAGGAAAGACAACCCTGAGGTGACGCTCTTTTTCGTCAACGACTACAAAGACTCCGACTTATCGCGCGAGAGTTTTAAAAAGCTTCTAGATACTGAATACGACAACCTTAAGATTTTAGCCGTAAATGTTGAGCCGTTTGAGACCGAAAAAGATGTTACCTTTATACGCGACAGCAGGCCCTTTGGGCCCGAAGAGATGCTAAACGCACATCTGGAAAAAATCGATTCGGATCTGATCGCGGTCGTAAGACCAGGGATCGTACCGGGAGAGCCCGACTGGCTAAAGCGGCTCGTGGACGATTCGGTCTTTGATTTTGGCCTACTCGCCCCGCTGATCGCGTCCCCGGACGGAAAACTCCTTTCGGCCGGGATGTATTTTGACGAGCCCGCGGATAAAGTTTATTTCCCGGGTTATAATAATGCCCCGGACGATCTGGGGTATTTCTTTAGAACCGGCCTGTCCCAGGAAGTCGAGGCGGTGCCATCGTACGTTTATCTGATCCACAAAGACGACGCATCCAAACTAACCGGTCTCAGCGGTTTTGACGATCCGATAAACGGACTGGAGATCGCCCAAAAAATCGGTGCTCCGGTGATGATCTCCCCCAAAGCCAAGACCGTCTTTGAGGGTGAGATCGTCTACGACGAGCCCTTTATTCACGACCCGAGGGTGGGCTATTATTTAAGACCGGCCCAGAGCAACCTTGAGCGCTTTAAGGCCCATTACGTAGAAGGACGGGCCTATACCAACGACGTTCTTAAGCGCTACCGAAGGTTGATCGACACCGACTACGAGGGACCACAGGAGGCGAGGTATGTCTGAACTGACGGTCGTCTTTGATACCTTTAACTACGACGAAGCCACGGGGATGAGCCGAATCGAGGGCTGGGGGATCGATCCGGACTCGAAGAGCCCGCTTACGATCACCTCGAAGTACCCGATTTTGTTCGACCGCTACTTTCGCGAGGACGTCATCGGGGACATGGACCTCACGATCAGGCAACCCTACGGTTTTTCGGTCCAGTTTCCCGGCGACTATCGGAAAGTGCGTCCGAGCCTGACCTTTAGCGCGGCGGGGAAAGTGGAACACTACCCGTACCCGAAGATCGTCTTCGGGCCGAGGCTTCATAAACTGAAAAAACTTCGGGACCTGATCAAAAAACACGCGCTCGGAATCGCCGAAGCGCCGATCCTCTCAGAGCCCGAGGACCCGCTCACGCCGTGGTTTGAAAACGAGGAAGAAAAATTCTTCCACCGCGGGGTCGTGCCCGAAGGGAAAGTGGCCGTTCTCGTGCGGGTGACCCCGCAGATGCCGGTACTCGAAGACCTCAGAGATCAAAACGCGAAAATCATTCTAATCGGAGACGAAAGCGTCCCGTACGATTATCCCGTTTACGCGGGCGAGTATACACAGGCGATAGCGAGGGCCGTGTCGGAGACGGACGCGGACTATTTTACGATTGTAGACGGCGACGATAGGGTCAGTCCCCATTTTACCGACGAGATCCTACACGCGGCCCCGTTCGATCTGATGTACGCCGACTCGGACTGCATCTTAGACGGAAAGCGCTACGACGTCTCCTTTAAGCCGGACTTCGATGAGGTCCTGCTTCGCCAGACCAACTACGTGCTTCGCCCACTTGTCTTTAAAAAGGAGCTTTTTGAAAAAATCGGTCCCTGGAGAGAGGGACTAAAGGATTACGACCTGCTTCTAAAGCTTTCTAGAGAAGCCCAAACCATCAAGCACGTGCCGCTGATTTTGTACCACTGGAACAAAAAGAATAAAAGTTATGGTGAGATCCGGGATGAGCTGCATCTGGGAAAAGAGCTCTTAAACGATTTTTACGGCCCGGGTAGCGTGAACTTTTCCGATACGGACTTTTTGTACGAAAACGCCTTACCCGAAGACTTCCCACCCGTCGCGATCATCCTCGGGGTACCCCTGGGGTTTGGGGATAAGACCTGTGTGGATACGATCGAGGACCTGACCGCTTCGATCGACTACCCGGACTACCATATATATGCAGTTAACGTAGAACCTTTTGATGCGAAAAATACGACCTTCTTAGAAAGTAGCGCCGATAGCCTCATAGGGATCTACAACGACTGCGCGGGAGAGGTCTGCGAGCCCTACCTTCTTTTTATATCACCCGGCTTTAAGAGCGTTGAGATGGGCTTTTTAAAGGAAATGATGGGACTTCTCGCCCTCTCCGGGGTCGGGATCGTCGGTCCCAAGATCTACAACGAGTACTTTAAGATCGAAAGCGCCGGTCTTAGCGTAGAAGATGAAAAACGTATCGAGCGCGGCCACATGCGCTACATCAAAGACGGAAAGTACCGGATCCCGAAAAAAGTGCTTGCCGTGAGCCTGGACTGCCTACTGATCTCAAGAAAGCTCTTTGAAAAACTGGGCGGCTTTGACGGCGCGCTTCTTTCGTACGAAGCCGACATCGACTTATCGCTTAGAGCCCAGGCGATGGGGTACGATACGGTTTTGGCCGCAAACACGCCGGTACGCTTTAACGAAAGTCTCGGCCGTGACGGACAGGCGCTTGACGGGCTCATTAAAAAGCACGGAGAGATTAAGGATACTACGCTTAATCTACACGATAGGCGCGACAGCAAAACGAGGGAGTACGATCTGTGAAAGTAAGCGAAAAGATAAGAGACGGGCTCATCAGCCTGCCGCAGTACTTAAAATCGAGTATCGGCGTAAAACGCCTGCTCGGGCACCTGGCTCCACAGCAGGTCACCAGCGCTTACGAAGCGTGGCTGGCCGGAAACGACACCTACGACCTCGAGGTCCAAAAAAATCACGCGTTTTCCTTTGAGCCACTGATCTCGATCCTGCTTCCCGTCTATACGAAAAACTTGGACACGCTCAAAGCCTGTATCGGTTCGGTCCTCGACCAGTCGTATTCCAACTGGCAACTTTGCATCGCGGACGATGACCCGAAAAACGTGGAAGTACGGGACTACCTAAGTAGCCTTGAGGATAAGAGGATCGACGTCGTCTTTCGGGATAAAAACGGCGGGATCTCTCAGGCGACGAACTCCGCCTTTGAGCTGGCAAGAGGCGACTACGTAGGGCTGCTCGACGACGACGATCTTCTAAGCCCGAACACGCTTTTTGAGGTAGCAAAAGTAATAAACGAGGATTCGGGGGTCGAACTCATCTACAGCGATGAGGATAAGATCGGACCCGACGGCAGACGCAGGGACCCGTACTTTAAGAGCGACTACGCGCGCGACTCGCTCCTGTCGAACAACTACATCTGCCACTTTTTGGTCTTTAAGCGTTCGTTAATAGAGTCCCCATTAATGGATGAGGCCCTCGACGGCGCCCAGGACTACGATCTGATCTTAAGACTGACCGAAAAGACGGACCGGATAAAGCACATCCCGAAGATCTTATACCACTGGCGCATGGGGGAAGGCTCGACGGCCCTAGACAGCGCCAACAAAGACTACGCGATCACCGCGGGCAAAAAAGCCATCGAGCGCGCCTTAAAACGAAGGAAGACGCCGGGAAAGGTGATCCCGAGCGTTTTCGGAGGCTTTTACACGGTCGAGTACGACGTGATCGGTACGCCCAAGGTTTCGATCATCATCCCGACCAAGGACAATCCAAAGTATCTCAAACGCTGCGTCGAGTCGATACTTGATAAAACGGCCTATCAAAACTACGAGATCCTGATCGTAAACAACAACGGCGTTAAAAAAGAAACCTACAAGCTCTTTGACGAGCTAAAAAAAGACAAAAGGGTGCGGGTGATCGACCTGCCGATTCCCTTTAACTACTCTAGGATCAACAACATCGCGGCCAAAGAGAGCGACGGGGAGTACCTGCTCTTTTTAAACGACGATACCGAAGTCATCACCGAAGGCTGGATCACGAAGATGCTCGGCTACGCCCAACAACCCTGGATCGGGGCGGTCGGCGCGCGCCTGCTCTTTGGGGACGGGACCCTGCAACACGCCGGGGTCGTCGTCGGTCTGGCCGGGATCGCCGGGCATATTTATACGAACTTTCCGGCGCTCGAAGTCGGCTACTTCGGAAGACTGAAGCACAACTTCAACTTCACGGCCGTGACGGCGGCTTGTCTGATGATCGGGCGGGAAAAGTTTTTCTCGGTCGGGGGGTTTGAAGAAGAGATCGCGGTGGCCTTTAACGACGTCGACCTTTGTGTCCACCTCGCGGACGAAGGCTATTTCAACATCTGCCTGGCAAACGTCGAACTGTTCCACTTCGAGTCAAAATCCAGGGGTTACGAGACGAGCGCGGAGAAAAACCTGCGCTTTGACAAGGAAAAAGGGCGCATCCGGGCACGCTGGCGCGATTACATCGAAAACGATCCGATGTACAACCCGAATTTGACGAGGGTCCGGGGCGATTACAGCCTTAAATAGAACCTAAAACTTCGCTTAAATTTTTTAAAGATTTCCTTTTATTCGTATTAAAAACGGATAATTTTTGTCAGCGACTAAAGTTATACGAGGTTTAAATTGAGGTGATTGTAACGCATATGATATACTTCTCCTAACGGAATCTGCTCCGAACCAGATAAAAGGAGGACGAATTATATTAGTATAAAAAAAGAGAAATTGTTGGCGGTATTAGGCTTTTTGATAAGCTTTATCGTGCTATTTTTGGCCTATTCCGCCGTCTCGACGGCCAATCAAAAGGTCGTCGTCATTCAGCCCGGCCATAGTCTCGGCTATGACTCGGGAGCCACGAGTGCTTATAAGAGTGAGGCTCAGCTCAACCAAGAACTCGCGGGACGGGTCGTTCGTATTTTAAACGATCGTGGCTACAAAGTCTACATCACCCATACGACCGACGCAGAACTTCAAGGACAAAAACTCATCAGCCAGGAAGAAGGCAGCCACCTTGCCAACGTTGGCGCCGCGGTCAACAGCGTAAATCCCGATCTCGCCCTCTCCCTGCACCACAATTCGGGTGGGACGAGCTCTTCGGGTTATGAACTGTACTGGAGCAGTTACCGCAACTATGACCAAAGCGGAATCTACACGGCCCCCAACATGTGGTCCGACGGTTCCGGGGCGCTCAGGGATTCTACCCCGTCTCCGGAAGCGCAAGCTTCCAAGACTTTGGCGGAAGCCATCAAGAACCATATGAACGGTATACCCAATCTGGCCTTTAGAAACATCTACGAGCGCGACGACTATCTTCCGGCTCACGCGCACTGTCCGTGTATCCTTTATGAAGGCGGCTTCTTATCCAATCCAAACGAAGCGGCTTATCTTGCCAGCGAACAGTACGTTTCGGAAGCTTCAAGGCGCATCGCCGACGCCGTCGACGAATTTTTAGGAGGCTCGGGTTCTACGGCGCCTTCGGCGCCAAGCCAGTCCGTGACTCAGGCGCCTGCGGTGGACAGCCAAAGACCGATCATCAATTCGGTCTCCAGCAGCGCTACCCAAACCGGAAGCACGACCTTTACGATCTCGTGTAACGTAAGCGACGACAGCGGGATCAAAGCCGTACATTTTGCCTCGTGGACCGAAGCGGGAGGCCAGGACGACCTCCTTTGGAAAGACGGTAAAGACAACGGCGGGGGCAACTGGTCCTGCGTCATTGATATCGGCGAGCACGGAGGCCAGACGGGCCGCTACATTACGCACGTCTACGCCGAAGACGGCGGAGGCAACCAGACCGGCGTTGAGGCACCGGTGGTTGAAGTCACGAGCTCAAACATTCTTTCGGGCGAAGTCGTCGCCAGCCGTACCGGACCGACACAGGCCATCGCTTACTCGCATAAGACGGGTTACAGCGCGATCCTCTTTGCCGTTTGGAGCGAAAAGGACGGACAGGATGATTTGATCTGGGCCGAAGGTACCCCACAGGCGGACGGATCGTCGAAGTACGTCATCAACCTCAGCGATCACGCAAACTGCAAGGGAACGTATCAGGTCCACAGTTATACGAAAAACGGGATGAACTTCATCGGCCAGACGACCGTTGAGTTCGGCGTGGTCCGGGCCCAGGACGTCTCCGCGGTAGCGGAGGGCAACCAGATCCAGATGAAAGTCACGGGTCTTGAAGCGCCGGATGGCGTAAGCAAGGTTTACTTTGCCGTCTACCCCTCGGACGTCGGTTCGAGCGCGGTCGAATGGATCCAGGCCAATGTCGATTCCTCGGGCAACTATTACGCAAGTGCCGTCAAAGACAGTAAGAATTACGTCGTCGACGTTTACGTGGTCGATCCGGCCGGAAATTATACGGGCTTAGCCGAACGCTTTGTCGATCTCGCGGGAACGTCGCAACAGGCGCCTGCCGCGGTTAATGTTAGCATCAGCCCACAGACCGGTAGTTCCTTTACGGTCACGGCCTCGGGCGTACCTCAGGGGATTTCGATTCTCGTTCCCGTCTGGAGCGAAGCCGGGGGACAGGACGACCTGGTCTGGTACGAAGCCACCCGTAACGCGGAAGGCAATTACGTCTTAAGTTTTGACATCAACAATCACTCCGGCGGTGGACTGTACAACGTACACGTCTATACGAGCGACAGCGCCGGAAACTTAAGTTGTGTTTTCGTCGGGACCGCCAGCGCGACGGCTCAGTCTGGAGCGGTCACCAAGGATACCCCGATCATGGGAAGTTCCGGAACGAGTGCAACACAGCTAATTAATTTTTATAACAAACAAAATCCGAACGGTTTCCCGGAATACTACACCGCGCGCGGCGTCGGTCTTGGGGATCTCGTTCAGATGTACATCGATGAGTGTGCCGCAGAAAACGTCCGTGTGGACTTAGCCTTCTGTCAGGCGATGCTCGAAACCGGCTTCTTACGTTTCGGTGGCGATGTACAAATCAGTCAGTTCAATTTCGCAGGTCTAGGAGCGACCGGTGGCGGCGTCCGTGGCGAAGACTTCTCCTCTTACGGAGACAACGCCAACGGGATCCGCGTGGGCGTGAGGGCACAGATTCAACATCTAAAAGCCTACGCTTCGACCGATCCGCTAAACCAGACGTGCGTGGATAACCGTTTTGGTTACGTTACGCGTGGAAGCGTTACGACGATCGGCGGGCTCAGCGGTAAATGGGCAGCGGATACGACGTACGCGGACAAGATCGTAAATTATATTAACCAACTCGTTTAAAATTATTCTCTCCCAGAGAAATCTGGGAGTTTTTTTATGTTAGTTCAAATCATTATTCCCAATTACAACGGAGAAAAACTGCTTGGGCCCTGCCTTGAAAGTATCTTTAGACAGAGCTTTAAAGACTATGAGGTCCTCGTCGTGGACGACGCCTCGAGTGATTCGTCTCTCGAGCTTTTAAAGAAGTACCCGGTTAGGGTCATAGAAAACAAAGAAAATCTCGGTTTTGCCGGGTCCGTCAACGTAGGCCTTCAAAACAGCCGGGGAAAGTACAGCCTGCTTCTTAACAACGACGTCATTTTGTGTGAGGATTTTTTGGAAAATATCGTAGAAGCAATGAACTCGCCGGAGATTTTTTCCGTATCGCCAAAAATGCTGCGGTATAAAGAACCCGGACTTATCGACGACGCGGGCGACGATTATACGGTCTTCGGATGGATCTACAAGCGTGGGGACGGTTTCCCACGGCGCTTTTTTGATAAAAGGGCGAGCGTTTTTTCGGCCTGTGCCGGCGCGGGACTTTACCGGAGCGACGTTTTTAACGAGATCGGCCTGTTTGATGAAGCCCACTACGCCTACCTCGAAGACGTCGACGTCGGTTGGCGTGCCCGGATCCAGGGTTACGAAAACATTTACGAACCCGAGGCCGTCTGTTATCACATCGGTTCGGCGACCCTTGCCGGAGGGCAGCGTTATTCTTACCAAAAGGTCGAGCTTTCGGCGAGGAACAACATTTACATCATTTATAAGAATATGCCCGACTGGCAAATCGCCCTTAATTTTCCGTTTTTACTCGTCGGTTTTGGCGTCAAGTATTTGTATTTCAGACACCTCGGTTACGACAACGCCTACGTAAGCGGTCTAAAAGCGGGGATTGAGGGATGTAAAAATTTAAAAAGGACAAAAAAGGGGAGTTTAAAGAATTACCTGAAGATCCAGGCGAAGATGACCGCCGAAACGGCTCTCTACGCCGGACTGCAGGTTGCGAAACGTTTTTTAACGGAAATTGATGTAGTCCACCAAAAACTTGGCGGACCCGTTGATGCCTAAGACCGAGGAATTGACACAGAGGTCGTAATTGGTCGGATCGTTATAAATTTGGCCGGTATGATACTTGAAGTAGTTGTACCGGTCACGGTCTTTTTTACGCATCCGGCTGTAGGCTTCTTTTTCGTCGTAATAGCCTTCGGTCTTGATCAGACGGTCGATTCGCCAGTCGACGGGAGCGTAAATAAAAAGGCTGATTTTTTCCGCATCACTATTTTCCAGGGCCTGAGCCGCACAGCGCCCGACGAAGATGCAGTTTTGTTTTTCTGCTTCCTCTCTTATGATCCGCTCTTGCCTATGAAACATTTGTTCCGGGCCGGTGTGGCCGAACGCTTCCGGCGTAACGCCAAAGCTTCCCGGTATGTAGCGCCAGGGGTTGACAAATTCCTCATCTTCTTTCGCCGCCAGATCGTGGTTGATCCCGGCGGCCATATCGACGAGTTTGGAATCGAAAAAAGCGTAACCCAGGGTTTGCGATAAGATCTTTCCGATGGCTCTTCCGCCACTTCCAAACTGTCTTTCTATACAAATCGATTTAAACACGCTACCTCCTGGTTTTATTTTATCAAAACCGGTGGTGCATTCGTTTCGGTTTTATTTTTCCTTGTTATTTTTTAGTGAATTGGGATACAACCTATTACAGAAAACTATCAGGAGAAATAGCATGAATAAAACGGTTAGCTTTGATTATAAACCAGCACTGGAATTTGTCGAACAGCGTGAAATTGACCGCATGGGTGAAATTGTCAGTCATTCCAAAGAAGAACTCTTAACACGGGAAGGTCTTGGAAAAGATTTCCTCGGTTGGATCGATCTTCCGGTCGATTACGATAAGGAAGAACTAGAACGCATCAAAGAAGCGGCCAAGACGATAAGAGACGACTCCGAAGTCTTTGTCGTTATCGGAATCGGCGGAAGTTATCTTGGAGCCCGGGCCGCGATCGAGTTTTTAACGCCAAGCTTTAACAATCAGCTCACCAAAGAGCAACGTGGAGGCGCTCCGGAAGTCTATTTCGCCGGTAAAGACATCAGCGGGTCTTACCTCAACGATCTTATCCGCATCATCGGCGACCGCGACTTTAGTGTAAACGTTATCTCCAAATCCGGGACGACGACCGAACCGGCCATCGCTTTCCGTATTTTCAAGAAGATGCTTGAAAAGAAATACGGGCCCGAAGGCGCGGCAAAACGTATCTACGCGACGACCGACAAGGCAAGAGGCGCGCTTCGTTCGATGGCGGACGAAGAAGGCTATACTACCTTTGTCATCCCGGACGATGTAGGAGGACGTTTCTCGGTACTAACGCCCGTTGGGCTCTTACCGATAGCCGTAGCCGGAGGCGACGTAGACGCACTTCTAGAAGGCGCTGCCGCACAAAGAAAGATCAGCCTGGACAAAGACTTCGATGAAAATCCATCCCTCCAGTACGCGGCGCTACGAAACCTCTTCCTGCGTGAAGGAAAAGTCATGGAAGTGCTCGTCGATTACGAACCTAGCCTTCATAACCTGGCCGAATGGTGGAAACAGTTATACGGTGAATCCGAAGGAAAAGACGGCCGCGGGCTCTTCCCGGCCAGTTACGATCTGTCGACGGATCTTCACTCTTTGGGACAATTCATCCAGGACGGGACTCGGATCATGTTTGAAACGGTTCTAAACGTAGAAAACCCACCGAGCGACGTAACGATCGATGAAGAACCGGTCGACATCGACGGGATCAATTACTTATCGGGTAAAACCTTCGATTTTGTCAATAAGAACGCGATGCACGGAACGAGACTCGCCCATACCGATGGACAGGTCCCGAATCTGATCGTCAACATTCCACAACAGGACGCTTTTTCGCTCGGAAGTTTGTTCTATTTCTTTGAATTTGCCGTCGGCGTTTCCGGTTACACGCTGGGGATCAATCCGTTCGATCAACCGGGTGTTGAAGCTTACAAACGTAACATGTTTGGTCTTTTAGGAAAACCGGGGTACGAAGATCTGACCGAAGACCTGAAAAAACGCCTGCAATAAGACAAAAAATGGACGCCGTGGTGGCGTCCTTTTTCGTTTCTCTTAAAAGTTGTCGGGAGCAAGCAAGAAATCCAGGATCGGAACGATCTCTACGTCACTTACGGTCCTGTAAGAGGCATTAAGATCTCTGGTAATGATGAGTTTTCTTCCAACGTCTTTGACCAATTTAAATGGGGATAATTCCCTTTTCAAAACTTCCGGCCTCTCAAGCGAAGCGGTGACCTGAATATAAAATTTTTTCTGACTCCTGGTAGCTAAGAAGTCGATTTCTTTTACCGGTGTCTACCAAATAGTATTTATTTACGGTCGTTAAAATTTTTTTCCCTTTTACATCAAAGCGTCCGACTTCGTAAAGAATAAAAGCTTCGATCAGAGCTTTAACGTAGGAAGTGATCGTTTTATTGTTTGGCTTGCTTTCTTTGACCGAATCTAAGTTAATAAGCGCGTTAGTGACTTTATTATAAGATATGGAATTTCCTGCCGTTTCAAGAAGATGATTAAGAACTTTATCCAGTAAGGCCGGATCGGTGATTGCTCTTTTCGGATTAATAAGGCGAGAATAAACTACGTCTCTTAAAATGATCGTTTGATATAGATCGTTTAATTCGGTTTGGATCCGTTCTTCGTTTTGATCAAAATCGCTTAGCGAGAGAAAGCCACCATAACGTAGGTAAGTTTCAAATAGGCTTTGCACGTCGTATTCTTGACCGTTATCGTCTGTGAGAATCCACTTACTTAGTAAATACCGGTTTTCATACAATCCTTTGGCGCGGAAACCCACTTCCTTTCAGGTGGTGGGAGCGAGCGCCGGCTTATCCCTGATTCTCGATATATCTTTTAACCGTCTCTTCCGAAACTTCTCCTACGCTACAGGCAAAATAGCCGTCCGACCAGAACGCTTT